>NZ_JANSHG010000047.1:0-15440 GCF_047461555.1 Synechococcus sp. WC101 | reverse complement strand
AGAAGTTACTAAGAGGTTACTTTCTACCACCCAATTTATCATCCAGAAGCGGCTGCTAACCCGCCTTAACCCTTTATTGTGCAGCTATTTTGCTCGACTTGATACATACCTTCACAACTTCTTCAGGTTGCTGCCAAGCGTTTCGGAATCCTCCTCAGAAAAAGCTGCTGCCGCCACTGGGGATCCCTGGCCACTGGGGGTAGGAGGGAGGGTTTCGGCAACAGGGACAGAGTAGCAACTGGCCAGCAGGCCAGCGGAACGGATTGCGCGGTCGGCATGCAGCTCCAAAACCCGCCGCAACAGACGTTCTGCCGCCAGCCAACTCGCCAGAGGCAGCGCACGCTCGGCCAGCGAGGGCAAGGTCGGGTTGGGCAGGGATCCTAAGGCCTGCAGGACAGAACTGGAGACCCAGGCAACTGGGCTGAGCCGCTGCGCCAGCCGACAAGGATCGCAGACCAGGCCACCCGCGTGGGGAGAGAAGAAAGCCTCACCTGCTAACTCCTCCCCACAGGAGTAGCAGGCTTGTACTGAGGGGGCAACCCCCCCCACCACTAAAAGGTGGTAGAGCCCATGGACAAGGAGCGGCAAAACGGCCTCTGTCGCAGGGGCCTGCTCGATGCGCTCCAGATGCTCCACCAGCAGCACAAACAGCTCTTCCTGGGGCTGGTTGGGCAGGGCCAAAAGCAGGGCCACCTCTGCCAAGTACTGCGCCGCCGTCAGATGGGCCAGGCTGCGGCCAAGACGGGGAAAACTCTGCAGGGTTTCTGCCTGGGCGATGCGCTGGAGACACTGCGAGGGATCCGTTTGGGCCGACCAACGCCCCCGCGCCACCAGCAGATCGTTGACAACAAAGGGCTCCATCCGCCCTCCCCACTTGGAAAGCTGCTTACGGGATCCCTTGGCCACCGCCCGAATCAAGCCCTGCTCGCGGGTCAAAATAGTAATGATCCGATCCGCCTCCCCCAGCGGCATCGCTTTGAGGTTAATACCCGTCACCCGGTAGGTGACCCCGCTCATGGGCCGCCGGCTCTTCTAGCCTCCAGCTCTCGCATCAGCTCCAGCCCCCAGGAGGTGCCGATGCGGCTCGCCCCCGCGGCGATCATCGCCTCCGCCTGCGCCACGGTGCGGATGCCGCCGGAAGCTTTGACTCCCACCCTGCCGCGGCTAAGCTGCCACAGCAGTTGCACATCGGCCGGTGTCGCCCCTCCCATCCAGCCGGTGGAGGTCATCAAGAAGGCAACTCCCGCGTCCATGCAGATCTCGGCGGCCAGCTTTTTTTCCTCGTCAGTGAGCTGGGCAGTTTCCAAAATGGCCTTGACGCAAACCCCCGTTTCTTCCACCAGTTGGGCAATCTCGGCATGGAGGCGATCCAGCTCCCCCGCCTTGAGCCAGGCCAAGTTGATGCGGACATCCAGCTCCCGGCACCCCTGCTCCACCGCCAGTTGAGCTTCGTAGAGCTTGACCTCCGCCGTGTTGGTGCCCAGGGGAAACCCCACCACTGTGCTCACCCGTACTGGCGACCCGTGCAGCCGCTCAACCACCCGCGGCACGTAGCAGGGAGGCACACAAAAGGTGGGGAAGCCATAGCGCAGAGCAATTTCACACCCCTGGTCGATCTCCTCTGGGGTCACCATCGGCAGCAGCAGGGTATGGTCGATGTACTCCGCCAAGTTGATCGGGCCGTCTGCCAGGCCCTTGGGCTCCAGAGAGAGCATCAGTTGCCAGATCCCACAGCACTACCTCTACTTTAGCCCCAAGGATCCCGGAGAGCAGCCGCAGCAGCCAATCCCCCCTACCCCTGAGATTTCAGCCAATTCGACGCCTCCACGGCAAAGCACAGCATCATTTGATAGTCTGGTTTGGGGGCCACCTGTATCCCCCCTCAACCCTGGCAAGGCATGGCGGAAAACCGGACTGGCGCGTTTGTCGGCGGGCTGCTGTTGGGAACGGCGGTGGGCACGGTCATCGGTCTGCTTTTGGCTCCCCGCAGCGGACGGGAGACGCGGCGACTGCTGAAAAAATCGGCAGAGGCCCTGCCGGAAGTGGCAGAAGACGTGACCACCAGCCTGCAATACCAATCGGAAAAGCTGCTCGACTCCGCCCAAAAAAGTCTGGATGAGGCCCTGCTGCGGCTGCAGCAGGCAGTGGCGGTGGGCAGGGAAGCCATGTTGCAGAAACGGCAAGAGCTGATGCAAGCCCAAAACCTGCGTCCCCTCGCCCGGGAGGAAGCCGACTCAGAAGCCCAAGGTCGGGAGGAGGCGGCGCGATGACCGAGCCGGTATTTTGGTTGGGCCTCTCGGTAGGTCTGGTGGCAGTGGCCATTTTGGCGGTGATCCTGACCCTGTTGCCCGCCGTCATTCAATTGGGTCGAGCCGCCCAGAGCGTGGAACGCTTTTTCGACACGCTGCTGCGGGAGTTACCGCCCACGCTGGAGGCTCTGCGTCTGACCAGCTTGGAAGTGAGCGAGATCGCCGACAGCCTCGACGAAGGGGTCAAGGGGGCCGGACAGGTGGTGAAGCAGGTGAACCGCTCCCTGGAAGGGGCCCGCAAGCAAGCCCGCGGCGCTCAGGTCAATGTCCGCAGCTTTTGGGCAGGGGTACGGGCGGCCTGGCAGGCGCTGTCCAGCGAGACTCCCCCCACCGCCATGGGTAACTCTCAGCTGCGCTCGGGCCAGGCTGGCCGTTCTTTCTCTGCTGCTGTGCCAAGCATTTCCTTGGGAGATATGGGTCTTTCCGCCGGCAAGGCAACACCAGAGGGATCCCAGCCTTCCCAACCCGATGCCGCCAATTCTTAGGAGCTACTTGAGTATTCTCTGGAAGACGGGCACAGGAGGTTGGGGCTCTTGCCCAGGCGGAAGCCGGCCCCAACGGGCATCGGGATCCCAGCGCAGTTGTGCGACATCCTGCAAAGGAAACCCCATCTGCTGCAGGATCTTGAGGCTGAGGTTGGGAATGATGGGCGAAAGGGCCACGGCCACCCAGCGCACGCTTTCCAAAACGGCGTAGAGGATCTGGGCCACCTGCTCGCTTTGCCCTTGTTTGTGCAACGTCCAGGGGGCCTGCTCGTCGAGGTATTTGTTGCTGGCCTGGGCCAAGCTGAGAGCTTTGCGGGCGGCAGAGCTGGGATCCAGCCGCTCGTAGGCGTCGGCCACTGTCGGGGCCAGGCGCTCGGCCAGGGTTTTGAGGGGGTGATCCGCAGGGATCTCGACGGCGGGGATGCGGTAGTCGGGCTGGTATTTTTTGAGCATATTGAGGGTGCGGTTGAGCAGGTTCCCCAGGTCGTTGGCTAGGTCAGCGTTGAGAACCTCGATGAAGCGGCCCTCACTAAAGTCTCCATCCTTGCCCAGCTCAATTTCAGTCAAGAAATAGTAGCGCACGGCATCGGCACCGTAGCGCTGCACCAGCTCAAAGGGATCCAGCGTGTTGCCCAGGCTTTTGCCCATCTTGAGGCCATCTTTGGTGAGAAAGCCGTGGCCAAAGATCTGTCTGGGCAGCGGCAGCCCTGCCGACATGAGCATGGCCGGCCAGTAGATGGCGTGGAAGCGGACAATGTCTTTGCCCACTAGGTGCACATCGGCGGGCCAGTAGCGGCGCAAGGCGTTTTCCAGCGTCGGCTCGTCCTCGGGATCCACGGCGGCGCTGAGGTAGTTGATGAGGGCATCAAACCAGACGTAAAGGGTTTGGCCGGGATCTGCCGGGAAGGGGATCCCCCAGGAGACGCTGGGGCGAGAGATGGAGAAGTCCCGCAGGCCCTGCTTGACAAAGTTGATCACCTCATTGCGGCGGCTTTCTGGTTGAATGAACTCCGGGTGCTCCGCATAGAGGGCTTCCAGTTTTTCCTGGTAGCGAGAGAGGCGAAAAAAGTAGTTTTCTTCGTCTTTCCACTCCACTTTTTTGTTGGGGTGAAGCGGGCAAAATCCGCCTTCTAAGAGCTCTGACTCGTCCTTGAACTCCTCGCAGGCAACACAGTACCAGCCCTGCTGCCGGCCAACGAAAATATCCCCCCGATCCCACACTCGCTGGAAAAACTCCCGCACAATGGCTTTGTGGCGAGGGTCGGTGGTGCGGATAAAGCGGTCGTAGCGGATGTCCAGCAACTGCCAAAGCTGGGCAAACTGGGCCGCGATCTCGTCGCAGTGCTGCTGCGGGGGAAGGCCGCGCTCTTCGGCGGTGCGCTGGATCTTCTGGCCGTGCTCGTCGGTTCCCGTTACCATCAGCACATCCTTGCCCCGCAGGCGATGGTAACGGGCGATGGCATCCGCCGCCAGGGTGGTGTAGGCGCTGCCGATGTGGGGGGCAGCGTTGACGTAGTAGATCGGCGTGGTGATGACGAAGGTGGAATTCGGCATGAGCACTCGCAGCGCTTTCCCCCATGATAAAAGTTGCCGGAAAGTCCGACAGGCCCAGTTACGGGGCGGAGGTGGGATGAAATTTCTGTTCAACCTCAAGGGATGGGGCGGCGGCCTTGTGGGGGCTGGGATCCTGGGCGCCGGGGCGGCTCTGGCCCAGCCCTTGTCGGAAACCCGCATCCCCTGTGAGATCTTCATCGCCGGGGGCGGGCTGGGGGGGGTGGCAGCGGCCTACGAGGCTCTGCAACTGGGCCGACAGGTGTGCATGACCGAGATCACCGACTGGATTGGCGGCCAGGTGAGCGCCCAGGGGGTCTCGGCTTTGGATGAGCGGCCCTTGCAGCGGGAAAACGAGATCTTTCCCCAGGGCTATAGAGAGTTTCGCCGCCGGGTGCGGGAAAAGTACGGCGGGGATCCCAATCCCGGCAAGTGCTGGGTGAGTGTGCTCTGCTTCTCGCCCCAGGTGGGCCACCAGGTCCTGCGGGAGATGGTGGATCCCTATCTGCAGTCGGGGCAGTTGCGGCTGTTTACCGAGACGGTGGTCAAGGACTTGCAGATCGAGGATTACCAAATCCGCAGCGTGCAGGCCATCCGCAACATCCCCAAACACGCTGGCGTCCAGCCGGAGAATCGGGGGGATCTCTCCAGCTACTTTCTGGATTTTTACCGCCTAGAGCCCACCGAGGATTGGGACAAAGAGATCCTGCGCTTTGAGCCGCCGCCAGAACGCCAAGGCAAAACCCTGCCCTGGGTGGTTATCGATGCTACCGAAACCGGCGAGCTGCTGCCGCTGGCGCGGGTGCCCTACCGCCTCGGCACGGATGGGGAAAGCCGCTGGGAGCCCAGCTCCAAGCCCTACAGGGATCCCTACTGCACCCAGGGGTTTACCTACACCTTTGTTATGGAGCGCTCTGCTGTGCCGCAGGTGCCCATCAAGCCCAAGTTCTACAACGACCCGCTGCACGGCCCCTACTACAGCTTTGAACATCCACGCTTTAACTTTGGGATGGTCTTTACCTACCGCCGCATCCGCGGCCAGGTGTTTGGCTTTGGGGAAGAGGCCATCCGGGTGGGGGATCAATCCATGCAAAACTGGACCTGGGGCAACGACTGGCGCATCACCGGGCCGGAGATGAACCTGATTCTCACCCACGAGCAACTGCAAGCCTCAGGCCAACTGGATCCCGGCGGCTGGATGGGGGGCTTGCGGGTGGAGGCGCTGCGGCGGGCCGAGCAGCATGCCAAGGGCTTTTTCTACTGGCTGGTGGCGGGGCGGACGGATTTTCTGTTGCAGCAGGCGGATCCCGACTTTCAAAAAGACTTTTACCTGCGCTATGCCTACCTGCGGGGGCCCGATAGCCCCATGGGAACTGCCAGCGGCCTTTCCAAGTACCCCTACATTCGCGAGTCGCGGCGCATCATCGGTCGGCCCAGCCCTGCCTACCCGCAGGGATTTACCATCTACGAGTCGGATATCACCACGCGAGAATCGGAGCTCAATCGCGGGCGGCCCTTTATTTTCTACGACTCGGTGGGGGTGGGCCAGTACCCCATCGACTTTCACGATTGTCTATTGCCGGATTTTTCCCTGCCCCCCAGCCACAACCAGGATGCCCAGGCCCCCAGCTACCCCTACCAGATCCCACTGCGGGCTTTGATCCCTCAGCGCATCGACAACCTCTTGGCCGGCAACAAGAACATTGCCACCAGCCGCATTGCCAGCGCCTCCTATCGGGTGCACCCGGTGGAATGGGCCATCGGCACAGCCGCCGGCCACACGGCCCACTTTGCCCTGGAGCGGGATCTGATCCCGGCGGAGATCCTGCGCGAGCCGCTGCTGGACTTGCGGCTGTTGCCGGCTCTCCAGGCCCAGATCCAGAGCCTGGGCAATCCCATCCAATTTCCCGGCACCACCATCACCGCCACTGAGTGGGCCCAATCTCGCTAGCCTAGAAAGGCAAGGTTGGGAGCTGGCCGATGGATGCTATGGGGGTTGAACTGGGGGGACTGGAGGCGATCCGCCCTTCGTTGTGGGCGGCCACAGCCCTGTGGAGTCTGGGGCTGATGTGGGGCTTGTCGCCGCTGCACCGCCGCCTGCAGGAGGGTTGGGAAAAACAGTTGGCCTGGGATCCCAGCGGAGCTCTGGCCTCTTTGCTCAGCGTCCTTCCTTTCTTGCTGGCAGCAGCGGTGGTGGTGGCCCTCACCGAACTCTCTTTGGGCAACAGCTGGGCCGTCTCCTGGGGTCTGATTGCCTGCGTTGGCGGTGGCCTCTACGAGCTGGGCCGGCGGGACAATGCCCGCTAAGCGCTCTGGGCCGGCCCTCACCCCCAGCCCCTTTGACAACGCCAAGTTAGAGCGACTTGAAGCGATGACCCCCCTCGAAGAAGCGGCGGAAGCGGCGGCTAAGCTGCTGGTGTTTCGGGAAATCTGCGCCCACCCCTTGGCCCTGACCTGGCAGGAGCTCACCCAGGAGTTGATGAGCGGGGATCCCTTGCCCTGCTGGAGAGCCTACGGACGCTGGTTTGAGCTTTTGGCCCAGGAGGGCTTGAGCTGGCGGGAGTGGCTAATCCGAGAGATCCGCTGGGCCGATAACCCTTTCTCGCGGGCGGCGCTTCGACCCCAAAGGATCCCAGCCCCCCTTGTGCAAGCGGCCCGCCACGATCTCCGCTGCCTGCAGATCCTGGCCGATAGCCAGGAGACCATTGCCGAGCAGATGCGGGCGCTGGGCCTGGGGATCCCTTGGCCGGATGGGGAAGGGGAGAGCCCTGGCTGGGATCCGCGCTCTTTTGCCGACTGGGGCCTGAGCCTGGAGGCGCTGATCGCCCACTACCGCCGAGCGGGGGTGGGGCTCTGTGGCCGCTATTGGGCCTTTCGCTGGGGGCCGGCAGGGCTAGAGGGGATCCCCACTCCCGACTTGCCCGACTGGGAAGAGATCTACGGCTATGAACGGCAGAAACGGCAGTTGGCTGCCAACACCGAAGCCCTGCTGCGGGGGGATCCGGCGTTGCATGTTCTGCTCTATGGGGCGCGGGGCACCGGCAAGTCTTCGCTGGTGAAGGCGTTGCTGCGCCGCTACGGTTCCCAGGGGCTGCGCCTTTTGGAGCTGAGACGGGGAGATTTGGGTCAATTGCCTCAGATCTTGGCAGATCTGGGAGGGTGGGGGCTGCCCTTTGTCCTGTTTGTGGACGATCTCTCCTTTGAGGCCGACGAAACTGAGTTTAAGCAGCTCAAGGTGCTCCTGGAAGGAGATCTTGTTCCACCACCGCCCAACGTCCGTCTCTACGCCACCAGCAACCGCCGCCACCTTATCCGCGAGTTTTTTGGCGATCGTCCCAGTCCCCAAGATCAAGAGGTCCACGCCTGGGATACGGTGCAGGAAAAGCTGTCGCTGCGGGATCGCTTCGGCCTTACCCTTACCTTCACCCCTTTTAGCCAAGCTGACTACCTGGCCACGGTAGAACACCTGGCGCAACGGCTGGGCCTCCCGCACCCTTTAGATACCTTGCGCCGCCAAGCCCTCCTCTGGGCGCAACAGCAGAACGGCTTTTCCGGTCGCACCGCCCGCCAGTTCCTGCATGCCTTGCAGGCCGGCCTGGTGGAAGTTGGATAGCCGCAGGCCGGCTGAGGTCTGGAGTTTTCGTCATAGGGACGAACCTGTCGGTTGCTGCAATTGCAAACTCCCCTTCAGGGAAGAGCCGGGGGCGAGGAAGACTACAGCAGCCACTCGGAGGCGCGCTCTCCCACCCCTTGCAAATTCAAAGGAATGGCCACCGCCTTGCCTATGCGGGGTTTCTGACGGGTAGCCTCAATTTCTCGCTGCACCGCTTCCCACACGCCCCACGCCTGCAAATGGGCCATGACAGACTCCAGGCGAGCCAGATACTCGGCCTCGCTCAAGGGGAAAGAGGGCTGCTCCAGGTAGCGCCACATCACCAACAGAACCACCCTGCCCCCCATGCGGCGCAGTTGCACGTCGTAGGAATAGCCCCACTTCTCCCGCAGCAAAGCTTGAAAGTCGGATCCCGTCATGGTCTGGCTCGGATTGGGTTGGGACTGAGCTGGGCCGCAGCAGAAAAACCGCCGCCTCTTCCCTTGCACTTCCTTTAGCTTTGCATTTCTTAATGATATTAGCCAAGGAGCTCGGTTAGGATGATGTCGTTTGTCAACGAACATTAAAACTTCTCAGGTTTGTACTGGCCATTATGACGGAAGCGGTTAGCAACTTCGAGGCACCCCCCATGAGCCGGCGGGTTTTTCTGAATGCCCTCCTCAGCAGCTCGGTGGGGGTGGTGGTGGTGGGCACCCTCTACCCGGTGGTGAAGTATTTTATTCCGCCCTCTTCCGGTGGGGCAGGAGAAGGTGTGATAGCTCAAGATGCTCTCGGCAAGCCCATCAGCGTCAGTGAGCTGTTGGCCACTCACGCCGCCACGGATCGCGTGCTGGCCCAAGGCTTGAAGGGGGATCCCACCTACATTGTGATCGACAACGGGGCGGTGGCCAACTACGGCCTCAACGCGGTTTGCACCCACCTCGGCTGTGTGGTGCCCTGGAACGCGGGGGAAAACCTGTTCAAGTGCCCCTGCCACGGATCCCAGTACGCGGCCAACGGCAAGGTCATCCGGGGGCCGGCTCCCCGCTCCCTGGAGCTGGTGAGCGCCACGGTGGACGGCGACAACGTTCGCTTCAGCCCCTGGCAAGGCCCCGATTTCCGCGAGGCCTGAGGCGTTACGATAGGCTCCAGAGAGACCCCTGTAAGGGGCCACAGCCGGGTCAGAAGTGGGGGAAAAGGCCAGAGAGGTTGCTGCGCTAGTCCTGGCTAGAGCATGAGTTGTGAGCTTTGAGGAGATTGCCCCAAAGGGCTTGCGAGAATTTTGATTGAGATTCTGAGCTAACTTATGAAGCGAATTTACTTGGCCTTGTGTGCGCTGCTGCTGTTGCTGGGGACGGGATCCCGTCCGGCAGCAGCCTATCCGTACTACGCCCAGATGGCCTACGACAACCCGCGCGAGGCCACCGGGAAAATCGTCTGTGCCAACTGCCACCTGAACGCCATGCCTGCCCGTGCCGAAGTGCCGCAGGCAGTTACCCCGGGCCAGGTGTTCACCATCAAGGTCGGGATCCCCTATGACTTGAGCAAGCAACAGGTGTTGGCGGATGGCAGCAAGGGCGGCTTGAACGTTGGCGCTGTGGTGGTGTTGCCAGAAGGCTTCCGCCTGGCCACCGAGGAGGAGATGACGGAGGAGCAGCGCCAGGAAACCGCTGAGACCTACATCACTCCCTACAGCGACGAGAAGCCCAACATTCTCCTGGTGGGTCCCCTGCCCGGCGAGCAGCACCAGGAAATCGTCTTCCCGGTGGTCGCCCCTGACCCGAAGGAGGATCCCTCCGTGGCCTTCATGAAATATCGGGTTTACATTGGCGCCAACCGCGGTCGTGGCCAGATCAACCCCGATGGCAGCCTCAGCAACAACAACGTCTTCCGCGCTCCTGCCACGGGTCGTCTGACAAGCATCGCCACCATCGAATCTGACCTCAGCGATCTGCCGCCTGAGCTGGCCGCCCTGGTGCCGCCCGAATACGAGTTGCCGGGCACGCGGGTGCTCAGCTTCGAGACTGAAGGCGGACTGAAGCACTTGGTGGTGCCGCCGGGGCCGGAGTTGGTGGTTAACATTGGCGACAGCGTCCAAGAAGGGGATCCGGTTACCAACAACCCCAACGTGGGCGGCTTTGGCCAAGTGGAGCGGGATCTGGTGCTGCAGAACCCGGAACGGGTGAAGTGGTTGGTGGCCTTCCTGGCAGCGGTGGCTATCACCCAGCTTCTGCTAGTGCTCAAGAAAAAGCAAGTGGAGCTCATCCAGGCGGCAGAACTTTTGGGCTAGCTTGCGCACTTATTCTTCGCGAGAGTCTTCCCAGCACCTCGGAGCCAGCCGGGGTGTTTTTTTAGGGAATCCTCAGCTCTCCCGCTATCACCAGCACCGCCTGCCCGGCAATCTCCACCCGAGTGCCGAGATCGCGACACCACAGCTCGCCTCCCCGCGCCGAGAGCTGGCGGGCTTTGAGCTCAGTCCGGCCCAGGCGCTGCGACCAATAGGGTGTCAACAGGCACTGGGCAGACCCGGTCACCGGATCCTCCGGGATCCCCAACTGGGGGGCAAAAACACGACAGACAAAATCTGGCTGGTCTTCTAGATCCCCTCCCGAGGCAGTGACGATCAACCCAGAAACAGGCAGTGCCTGAACCCGCTCCCAATCCGGCTGCAGCTGCTGCACCTGCTGGGCCGAAGTCAGCACCGCTACCCCCATGCTGCCGCGGTACAACTCCAGAGGAGGGATCCCCAATGCCGCAGCCACCTGCTCTTGGCCTTCCGGCCAGGGTTGCGGGAACTGGGCGGGAAAATCCATCGCCAGCCGCTCCCCCTGCCGCCGCACCTGCAGCCGGCCACTGCGGGTGGAAAAGGCCACCCCCTGAGCTTCCGGGTGAATCTCGGTCAAGAGCACATAGGCGCTGCCCAACGTGGCATGGCCACAGAGTTCTACCTCCGTGGTGGGAGTAAACCAGCGCAGCCCATAGTGGGGAACCTCGCCTTCGGATCCCTGGGGCAGCAAAAAAGCCGTTTCCGACAGATTGTTCTCCGCCGCAATTGCTCGCATCAAAGCTGCCGGCAGCTCCTGAGGCAGCAAACACACCGCTGCCGGATTGCCCTTAAAAGGCACTGCCGTAAACGCATCCACTTGAAACAACGGGATCCGCACCTGCTTGCCCAACCTACCTCAGGCCATGATCCCACAACAGGCTCAGAAGTAGGGGGATCCGCACCCAACCGTACCCGACAAAAAGGGAGATCCCGCCAAAAGGGGCTATTGTCAGGCTGGAAAGCCGGCTGATAGACTAGCACTCGTAAGCCGAGAGTGCTAAAACCTCGACTACGCAAGCTTAGGTTTGCGCTCGATACAACCCTTCAGCCTCGCGTTTTAGGCATCACGGAGGATATTTGTCATGGCTGCAGTAACTCTCAACGTCTCTACGCTGAAACCGCTAGGCGACCGCGTGCTGGTCAAGATTGCCCAGCAGGACGAGAAGACGGCGGGTGGCATCTTTTTGCCCGATACCGCCAAAGAAAAACCCCAAGTGGGGGAGGTGGTCGCAGTTGGGCCTGGCAAGCGCAATGACGAGGGCAAGCTGATCCCGATGGAACTGAAAGCCGGCGACAGAGTGCTCTACTCCAAGTACGCCGGCACGGAAGTGAAGCTGGGCAGCGATGAGTACGTGCTGCTGGCCGAGCGGGATATTCTCGCTATCGTTCAGTAATTTTCAGTCCTTCAGCGATCGATCCTCTACATCGCCCTTAGTTCATTCACGTCTGAGAGGTTGAGTATGGCCAAGTCGATCATTTTTAGCGAAGAAGCCCGTCGTGCCCTTGAACACGGCATGGACATTTTGGCGGAAGCTGTAGCCGTTACTCTCGGCCCCAAAGGGCGCAACGTCGTCCTGGAGAAGAAGTTTGGCGCACCCCAAATTGTTAACGATGGGGTAACCATCGCCAAAGAGATCGAGCTGGAAGACCACATTGAAAACACTGGCGTCTCCTTGATCCGTCAGGCGGCTTCCAAGACCAATGACACGGCTGGGGACGGCACCACCACCGCCACCGTCCTGGCCCACGCCATGGTTAAAGAAGGGCTGAAAAACGTGGCCGCCGGCGCCAACCCGATTGCCCTCAAGCGCGGCATCGACAAAGCCGTGAAGTTCCTGGTGGACAAGATCGCCGAACATGCCCGCCCGGTGGAAGACTCCAAAGCCATTGCCCAGGTGGCGGCCATTTCCGCCGGCAACGATGAGGAAGTGGGCCGCATGATCGCCGAGGCCATGGACAAAGTGGGCCGCGAAGGGGTGATCTCCCTGGAAGAAGGCAAGTCCATGACCACTGAGCTGGAAGTGACGGAGGGGATGCGCTTTGACAAAGGCTACATCTCCCCCTACTTCGTCACCGACACGGAGCGGATGGAGGCGGTTCTGGAAAACCCCTACATCCTGATTACCGATAAGAAAATCACCCTGGTACAAGACCTGGTGCCGGTGCTGGAGCAAGTGGCCCGCGCCGGTCGTCCGCTGCTGATCATCGCCGAAGACATCGAGAAAGAAGCCCTGGCCACTCTGGTGGTGAACAAGCTGCGGGGCGTGCTGAGCGTGGTGGCGGTGAAAGCGCCTGGCTTTGGGGATCGCCGTAAGGCCATGCTGGAAGACATCGCCATCCTCACTGGCGGTGAGGTCATCAGCGAAGAGCGCGGCCTGAAGCTGGAGAACGCCCGTCTCGACTCCTTCGGCTCGGCCCGTCGCGTCACGGTAACCAAAGACCACACCACCATCGTGGCGGAAGGCAACGAAGCGGCTGTCAAAGCCCGCTGTGAGCAAATCCGTCGCCAAATTGAAGAAACCGACTCCACCTACGACAAAGAAAAACTGCAAGAGCGCCTGGCCAAGCTCTCCGGCGGTGTGGCGGTGATCAAAGTGGGCGCGGCCACCGAAACTGAGATGAAGGATCGCAAGCTGCGCCTGGAGGACGCCATCAACGCCACCAAGGCGGCGGTGGAAGAGGGGATCGTCCCCGGCGGCGGCACTACCCTGGCGCACCTGATGCCGGTGGTTACGGAGTGGGCGCAGGCCAACTTGTCCGGCGATGAGCTGGTAGGGGCCATGCTGGTTGCCCGCGCGCTGGGCGCTCCGCTGCGCCGCATTGCCGAGAATGCCGGCCAGAACGGCTCGATCGTGCTGGAGCGGGTGAAAGAGAAACCCTTCACGGTGGGTTACGACGCCCAGAACGACGCCTATGTGGATATGTTTGAGGCGGGCATCGTTGACCCGGCCAAAGTCACTCGCTCTGCCCTGCAAAACGCCGCCTCGATTGCCAGCATGGTGCTCACCACCGAGGCCATCGTGGTAGACAAGCCGGAGCCCAAGAGCAACAAGCCCGCTGGCGGTGGCGGCGGCGTGGATGACTACGACTACTAATCTTCGGGCAGGAAGAGGCAGAGGCTTCGCCAGCTAGCGGAAAGTCTGCTGCCTTGTCAGAGCAACCATCTTCCGGGATCCCGGCTGGGATCCCTTTATTCTTGGGCATTTCCCTCTCCCAGGCGTCCGGGGGGTGAGGGCGAGCCATCCTACTAACGGAAGGAGAAGGCGGCGTGGCACGGTTAATCTGCATTGGCCTAGACCTGGCCTGGTCGGCCCGCAACCCCTCTGGCGTGGCAACGCTGGAGGTTGAGAGCGGGGATCCCCAAGCCCCGAACCTGACGGGCCACCTGCAGGACAACCGCCTCTTGCAAACCGACCAGGAGATTGTGGACTACATCCAAGCCCAAGCGGGAGGGGATCCCTGCCTGGTGGCGGTGGATGCCCCCCTGCGCGTCCCCAACCCCAGCGGCCAGCGGCGGGCGGAAGCCGAGCTGAACCGGGTGTTTCGCGCCTATGCCGCTGGCGCCCACCCGGCCAACCGCCGCCTCTTGGCCAAAAACGGCCAGGTGCGAGGGGAGGCCCTGGTGCAAGCTCTCTCCCGTTATGGCTTTCGCGAGCAGGCCAGCATCGAGCAGGGATCCCTGGCCCGGCAGATCACCGAAGTCTTCCCCCACAGCGCCATGGTGAGCCTGTTTGGCCTCAGCCGCAGCCTCCCCTACAAAGCGCGTCCCCGCCGCACCTGGCTGCAACGAGAACAGGCGTGGCGGCTGTACCAGCAACATCTGCGCGCCTTGGCCAGCGCCGATCCGTCTCTGCAAGGCCACGAGCCCCTGCTCCAAGTGGAGGTGGGATCCCTTAGGGGCCGCCAACTCAAAAACTACGAAGACCAAGTCGATGCCTTAATGTGCGCCTACATCGCCCTCTACGGCTTCCGCTGGGGATCCGAGCGCTGCCACAGCTTCGGCAACCTGCAAGAAGGCCACATTTTCACTCCCCTGCCCCCCTCATTGCAAGGGAAGAGCCCTGTTTCCTCGCCGGAAACTCCACAAGGGCTTTAACTCGGGCGAGGGTATGGCTTCTGCCAGACCGGCCAGACTTCCGTTGAGGCAGAGACAAGCGAAGCTAAACCGGAGGGAAAACCCGGCTCTTGCTAGTCTCAAATCACACGTTGGCGGCATGATAGGAAGAAGGGATCCTGTCAGAGGGGAGGGAAATGAACGCACAACTGGGGCGCAATCGGCAGGCAAGACGCGCTTACGGGCTGGATGAGATTGCGCTGGTGCCGGGCAGGCGAACCCTGGATCCCAGCTTGGTGGACACCCACTTCACCCTGGGAGGGATCCAACGGCCCATCCCCATCATCGCCAGCGCCATGGACGGCGTAGTGGACGTCAAGATGGCCATCTTGCTCTCCAAGCTGGGGGCAATGGGCGTGCTCAACCTGGACGGGATCCAAACCCGCTACGCCGATCCCGACGAGGTGCTGGATCAGATTGCCGCGGTCGGCAAAGACGAGTTCGTTCCCCTGATGCAGCGCCTCTACAGCGAGCCGGTCAAGCCGGAGCTGATCCAAGAGCGCATCCGCCAAATCAAAGCGGCCGGCGCCATCGCGGCCGCTAGCTGTGTGCCCGCCCACGCAGCTGAATATGGCCCCCTGGTGGCGGAAGCAGGCGGGGATCTGTTCTTCGTTCAGGCCACGGTAGTTTCCGTCCACCACAAGGTTCCCGAAGGCATGGAACTGCTGGATCTGGCCCAATTTTGCCGGTCGATGCCCATTCCTGTTGTGGTGGGCAACTGCGTTACCTACGATGTCGCTCTGGAGCTGATGCAGGCCGGAGCTGCCGGTGTCTTGGTGGGGATCGGCCCTGGCGCTGCCTGTACCTCCCGCGGCGTGCTGGGGGTGGGAGTGCCGCAGGCTACGGCCATCGCCGACTGTGCCGCTGCACGGGAGCAGTTTTTGGCGGAAACCGGCGCCTACGTTCCCATCATTGCCGATGGGGGATTGGTGACCGGCGGCGATATTTGCAAGGCCATCGCCTGTGGAGCGGACGCAGTGATGATCGGATCCCCCTTGGCCCGCGCCTATGAGGCCCCCGGTCGCGGCTTTCATTGGGGCATGGCTACCCCCAGCCCCATCTT
>NZ_JANSHG010000046.1:0-15648 GCF_047461555.1 Synechococcus sp. WC101 | reverse complement strand
ATCGTTCATCAGTAGAATTGCTGCCAGGTTGAGTACTTGAGCGAAGATGGCTTTGCCGTCGCTACACGGTTGTTGACAGGGAATCAGGGAATGAGAATGGTGGTGTCCGTGAGGATCCCTGAAAGCGCCAATATTCAACTTAATGGAGGCTAAAGAATTGCCATGGCTATCGTTGGAGACCTCCAAGAATTTTCCCTTCCCGATCTGTTGCAGCTCATCGAAAAAGGCAGCAAAACAGGTCAACTTTCCGTCTGGGCCCCAAACGGCATCTACAAAATCTGGTTTTACCAAGGTCGGGTGATTGCAGCTCTGCCCCCCGAAGAGGAACATCGCTTGGAGGGTTTGCTGGCCCGCTCCGGCCTGGTTAGCGAGCGGGTGGTGGAAAAGCTGGCCTCTTTCTGTGGCCCGGAAGAGCCGCTGGGGCGGTGTCTGCAGCGGCAGGGGTTAATTTCGCCTGTGGCTTTGGCCAAGCTCTTTCGCCACCAACTGCAGGTAGGTCTCTACAGCTTGTTTGCCCTGGAAGCGGGCCAGTTCAGCTTCTTGCCTAGTGTGCGCCTGCCCTATCGCGAGATGACCGGCCTGAGCAAGGGTGCCAGTGCCGTGGTTTTGGAAGCGCTGCAGCAGCTCAAGCTGGACCAGCGTCCTGAAGAAAGTCTGCCGCAGCCGGACAGCTACTTCTGGCGCACCAGCACCGAGCTGCCCTTGTACAAGCTCTCTGCCTTGGAGTGGGGGATCCTAGAGCAGGTTTCGCCTTCGCGCAGGCTAACTGACGTGGCCCGGGCGTTGGGTGCAGATCTTCTGGAAGTTCGCTATGCCTGTGCTCGCCTGGCCAAGCTGGGGCTCATCAGCCCCTGTGATGGCCCAACGGCCATTGTTCCCTCTTTGCTGGTTTCGGACAAGTTGACGGCGGTGGCAGAAAGCTTGGAAGCTGCGAAGGAAAAGCCGAGCACCAAACTACCCTCTTTCTCACAGGGAAGCGACCGGGTTAAGCCCTCCCTCGTCTCGCGGCTGGCTACTTTGCTGAGGGGGGTTCGGGATAAGTGAGAGATTTTTGAGCGAGGAGATCTTCTGGCAGATCTTTGCAGTACTATTTCTACAGCAGATAGAAGTATCAGCAAATAGATACGAGAAAAAATGACAAAAAGTCTTGAAAGCAGGGAGAGAAAGGATGGCTAATTTATCCTCTTTGCAAGCAATTCTCCAGAATTACGTTTCCAGCACGCCGGAAGTTCAAGGAGCAGCAGTGGTCACGCCAGATGGCTTGCCTCTGGCCTCTGCATTGCCGGCAGGCATGGACGAAGAAAGGGCATCGGCCATGTCGGCGGCTATGCTTTCTCTGGGGGAACGAATTGGGAAAGAGCTGAGCCGCGGAGCCATAGAGAGAATTTTTGTGCAGGGAGAAAAAGGGTACGGCGTTTTAACCAGTTGCGGACCTGACGCCGTTTTGCTGACGCTAGCCAGCCATGAAGTTAAGCAAGGCTTGCTCTTTTTGGAAATGAAGCGAGTGGCCGCAAGCATTGCAGAAGCGATGAAGTAGGCAAGCTAAGCAGGGAAGCTGGGTTTTGGTTTTCGCTTGATTTTGAGGGAACTATGACTATCAAACCTTTGGAGCTGCTGCAAGTCTTGATCTCGCGCACCGAATTTACAGACGAAGACAGGAAGATTTTGCAGCAAAGTGCCGACTGGGGCAGCAGCATCGCCACAGAAATGTCGGATGCCTTTTACGGCTATTTGGATCGCGATGCTGAGATGGCAGCTGTTATTGCTAAGCACAACCGGCAACGGCTGGGCCAGACTTTTACGGACTGGTTTAAGGAAATGTTTACAGGCATGGACAACTGGGGCCCCCAGTACGCCGAGCGCCGCTGGAAAATTGGCCTAGTTCATGTGCGCGTTGGCATTGGCCCTCAACACGTGGTGCCGGCCATGGCCACGGTTGTGCAGGAGGTGAGCCGCCGGCTGGTCAAAGAGGGCAAGCCCGAGCAACTGCGGATGAGCCTGAGCAAGGTCTGCATGATCGATCTCTCCTTTATCGAGCAAGCCTATCTGGAGGTGGCTTACAACGCTGTGCAGCAGGAAACGGGCATGAGCGAGGCGTTGTTTAAGCGTCTTATTGCCACCGGCGCCAGCAACTTAGCTTCTTAATTCGGCAAGGGCTCTAGGGGCAGATTTAGGCTAGGGGTTTAGGGCAGGGGCTGACTATGGACAACATTCTCCGCATCGTCGTAACCGGGCCGGTGGGGGCTGGAAAGTCCACTTTTATCCGCACCATTAGTGAGATCGAAGTGGTCGATACAGATCGCAAGGCCACCGATGAGGTGGCAGAGCTGAAGCAGAGCACAACGGTCAGCATGGACTTTGGCCGCCTGAGGATCGGAGAAGAGGAAGAAGAGATGTGGCTGCATCTCTACGGCACCCCCGGCCAGGCCCGCTTCAGCTTTATGTGGGATATTTTAATCCAGCGCGCTCATGGCTACGTTCTTCTGGTGCCTGCCCACCTGCCTGGCCAGTTTCGCAATGCCCAGGCCATTCAAGCCTTTATGAGGTCCAGAACCCGTGCTCCCTCAGTTATTGGGATCACCCATGTCGATCACCCCAATGCCTGGGATCCGGAAGACATTTTGCTGATCCTGAACAACCAAGACGGCTCAATTCCCCACACGACCTTAAATGCTCAAGAGCCGGCTTCTGTGGCCAACACGCTGCTCCTATTGGTTGAGCAACTGATGCCCCAGGTGGTTGTCTGAGAGGGGGTAGCTGAGACGGCTCGACCTGCTCCGATTTCTCTTAGATGCTGACTCCGCAGCAGAAGATGCTAAGAAATGTTAAGCTAAGGAGGACTGGGATCAGGTAAGCTTCATGGAGTCTCTTTACGCTGGCGGCGAGTTTTCCCGTAGCTTTGTCAACCCCCCTATCTACTCGGCCATTGCCCTGCTCAGCTTCTTCGCGGTTATTTTCGGCATCATCTTTAAAGACAAGTTGGAGTACCAGGTAGCTCTTTGGCAGCAGAACCGAGAGAGCCAGGGGCAGATTCGCTACCGCACGCCGGGGGTGATCCTCACCTATACTCTCTGCTGTGTGTTTACCTTCGGCTTTGTGGCTGCCTGTTTGAACGTGTTTGGCCTATCTTTGGGCTTGGCTGCTCTGGTGGGCGGGATCCTTGTCTTCAGCACAGCAGGATTGATCTGGTGGCGGCTGGGATCCCTGATGGAGCTGTTGGCGGTGGGGGGATCCCAAGCGGTTGACATCGACTCCTACGGGGCAGGAGCTGTTTTAGATCCTGAGGCAGCGACGCCCACGGAAGGAAAATAGGGTACTGATGCAGAACTTTTGGCAGGCCGTCGCTCAGCACCTTTCTGAAATCACAGGGGATCCCTTGCATCCTCTACACTACCGTCCCCGGGGCGGGGGCAGCATCAACGCCGCCTACCAGCTTTCCTGTGTGCTTCAGGCTTCTTCTGGCCAGGAAAGACGGGACTACTTTGTCAAGGTGGCGGGGGGAGGAGAAAGAGCGCTGGAGATGTTTGCAGCAGAGGCGGCGGGCCTGCAAACCTTGGCGGCGGCCAATGCCGTGCGGGTGCCACAGCCGATTGCCTGGGGATCCTTGGATGGGCAGGCTTACCTGGTGCTGGAATACCTGGAGCTGAGTTCGCCCCGCCCCCAAACGGGAAGTTTGCTGGGATCCCAGTTGGCCCAGTTACACCGCACGCTCTCCCCCAACGGCCACTACGGCTGGGATCGCAACAACACCATCGGCTCGACGCCGCAGATCAACAGTTGGCGACAGAACTGGCTGGACTTCTACCGGGAACAGCGACTGCTCTACCAGGTCAAGCTGGCTTGTCAGCGGGGTTACCGCGGCGCATGGGTGGCGCAAGCCGAGCGGGTAATGGCGGAGCTAGAGACTTTCTTTCTGGACTACCGACCCGTCCCGTCTCTGCTGCACGGGGATCTCTGGGGCGGCAACTACGGCGCCTTGCCCGACGGCTCGCCGGTGATTTTTGACCCAGCCACCTACTACGGGGATCGGGAGACGGATTTGGCGATGACCGAGCTTTTTGGCGGCTTCCCGGCAGAGTTCTACCGGGCTTATCAAGAGGCCTATCCCCTGGACGAGGGGTATTGCCAGCGCAAGCCCCTCTACCAGCTCTACCACTGGCTCAACCATCTCAACTTGTTTGGAGAGGGCTACCTGGGCTCAGTGCAGCGGGCCTTGCAGCAATGCTTAAGCTTTCTTGGATGAATCTCCCGCCCCCAAGGATGATTGCGCCCAGTTACTGGTTCCTTAGTGGCTCTTTGCTGGCGCAGCCTCTCCTGCCATGACCACAGCTCCCATATCTCCCAGCAAACGGGACTGGTTGCGCAATACCCCCAACAGGTTCAGCCGGTTGGCCCGCAGCCTGGGATCCGGATCCATGACCAAAACCGCCTCGAAAAAACGATCCACTGCGGGGGCTGCTGCCTGCAGGCCCTCCACCAGTGGGGTAAAGTCTCCTTGGAGGGCTGGCTCCACCCCCAGGCGGTAAACCCTCTGGCAAGCCTCGTACAGCTCCCGTTCTGCCGCCTCCTGCAACAGGTCGGCATCCACAGCCGCTGCCGGATCCAGCACGGCGCTGTCCAAGTCTCCCTGGGCGGCCAGGCGGGCACAGCGATTGAGGGTGGGGTAGAGATCCGCCAATTCCCCGGTGGCTCGCAGGTGTTGCAGGTACTCAGCCCGCAGCAGGGTGAGGGGCAGGTTGGCTAAGGCTCGCCGAGGGAGGTCGGACTTTGCTGGCTCCCCCTCTTGCAGCGCTTCTGGATCCCCAACCACTGCCCTGACCAGGTCGTAATCAATCCGCTTTTCCTCCTGCAGAAGGATTTGCAGCCGCTGCAGCAAAAACTCCTGCAAAGCCTTCAAGGTCTTCTCGTCGCCTGCCGCGTAGTCCTGCACCACCCTCTGCAACAGGGAGTTGAAGTCAAAGGTCCAGCCGGCATCCCAGGCAATCAACACCAGGCTGTTGGCGGCCCGCCGCAGGGCAAAGCGATCCGAAGAACCAGTAGGGATCTGCCCCAAGCGAAACATGCCCACCAGGGTATCGAGGCGATCCGCCCAGCCCACCACCCGTCCGGTTAAAGAGGCGGGCAAGGCCTCCCCTGCCCCCAGGGGCCAGTAGTGTTGTTCGATCCCCTCCGCCACCGCCTCCGGTTCCCCATCCTGCCGGGCGTACTCGGCGCCCATGATCCCCTGCAGCTCGGGAAACTCGTACACCATCTGGGTCACCAGATCCGCCTTGCACAGGTAAGCGGTGCGATCCACCAGCGCCTGCTCCTGCGGATCCAACTTCAAGGCAGCGGCGATGAGACGGCTAATTTGGCGGATGCGCTCCACCTTGTCGCGCATGGATCCCAGCCCTTCGGCAAAGGTAACTGCCTGCAGGCGTTCCACCCGCTGGGCCAACGGGATCCGCCGATCCTCCTCGTAGAAAAAGCGAGCATCGGCCAGGCGTGCCCGCACCACCCGGCTGTTGCCTGCTGCAATCCGCTCTGCTTGCCGGGGGTCGCCGTTGGAGATGGTGATGAAGTAGGGCAGCAGTTTTCCGGGATCCCGCCCATCCCGCACTGGGAAGTAGCGCTGGTGGGTGATCATCACCGTCTCGATCACCGCCACGGGCAATCGCAAAAACTCCGGCTCAAAGCGCCCCAGAACCGCCGTCGGCCACTCCACCAACTGCACCACCTCCCGCAGCAGAGAGGAAGGGATCTGCGCTTGCCCGTTCACCTGCCTGGCCAGCTTGGCCACCTCCGCCTGGATGTGCGCTGCCCGCGCCGCCGGATCGGGGCTGACCCCGGCCGCTTGCATTTGCTGAACATAGCTCTCGGCCCGCTCCAGGACAACCTGCTGGGATCCCAAGACGCGGTGGCCACGGCTTACCCGACCAGCCACTAAGCCTGACGGAGGATTGCCGTCAGGGGTAGGCCAGAGCAGAGGCAGCACCTGATCGTCCCAGAGGGAGACCAGCCAGCGGATGGGGCGGGGAAACTTGAACTCCCCGTAGCCCCAGCGCATCAGCCGCTTGCCGCTCAAGGAGGTGATCCAGGTGGGCGCCAATTCCTGGAGCACCGCCGCCGTCGGTCGGCCCCGCACCCGCTGCACGGCAAAGACAAAGGATCCCTTGCCCACCTGCCGGATCTCCAGGCTAGCGGGATCCACCCCCTGTTTTTGGGCAAATTTTTCCCCGGCGGGGGTGAGCCGGCCATCTTGGTAGGCCACCTGCACTGGCGGCCCCTTCACCTCTAGGACGCGATCCGGCTGCTGGGTGGGCAACCCCTGCAACAGAACCGCCAGGCGGCGTGGCGTGCCGAAAAGCTGCATCTCCTCGGCCTGCAGATGGGCCTCTGCCAAAGAGGCCGGGATCCCTGTTCGCCACTGCTCTAGAGCCGAATCGACAAAACTGGCCGGCAGCTCCTCACAGCCGACTTCCAGCAAATAGGCCACCATATAACCCTATCGATAACAATTTTTGTTGCTTTTTCTAGCCTCAAAGCTCTCAGTTTACCAGGAGAGCTGGAGCGCAGTTTAGCAGTTTAAGAGTTTAGACCAGCTTGGACAAGAGTTGGATGGCAATCCCCGCTAAGTTGACTCCATATCATCAAGAACTCGATCTCCCTGGCGCAAGGGGTGAGCCGGATCCCTTGGCAGGTGCACCACGATAATAGAAAGGCTAGGCCGGCTGCGGGCGATGATCTCCGGCTCGCGGCCCAGACGGGAGCGGCTGCGGGCTTCGCTGGGGATCAATATCAGCACATCCCCCGGCCGCAGCGCTTTGAGCACCTCGGCCACCAGGCCCCCTTGCACCCGCTGGAGCGGCAGATGGGCGGGGCTTTCTGGGGCCAGGGCGGGGGAGCGCTCTCGCGGCGGTTGGGTTTGCACCAAGAGAATCTGCAGCGCCGCCTTCAACTCCCCGGCCAGCGCCTGCGCCAGCCCAATTGTCTGCTGCAGGGATCCGGAAGACACTTCCAACTCGGGGGCTGCCAAGAGGATGCGCTGTGTCGTCTCGATCGGGACGGGAAACCGTGTAATCAACACCGGGATCCCCACCTGGCGCACCACCGCATCGATGACGCTGCCGAAGAAATTCTCCGCATAGGTGGAGTAGCCCTTCCAGCCCAGGATCACCAAGGTCGCCTGCCGTTCTGCTGCCGAGCGAACGATCCCTTTTTCCACCGAGTCATCCACCCGGCGAATGGCTTCCACTCGGGCCACGGCGCTGTGGGCCAGAGCTTCGGCAAAGGTCAACAATTGCTCTTGCCGGGCCAAAGCTGCCGGCGAGATCCCGGCGCGGTCAGACAAGACGTGCAGCGGCAGCAGCGTCCCCCCTTCTTTTTTGACCAAAATCAACGCCAACCGCAGCAGGTTGCTTTCGGTATCGGGGTTGGCCACCGGCACCAAGACGCGGGATCCCCAGGCCGGTTTGGGCAAGTCGCCGGCTTCTGCCGCCACCTCCGCAGGCTGGAGTTGCTCGCCCCAGCGGGCCACGATCCAAGGCGAGGCAATGCAGGTAACCAGGATCATGGCGATGGTGCCGTTCACCGTCAGCTCATCCACCAACTCCACCTGAAAAGCCACCGTGATCGCCGCCAGGGTAGCCGCCGCCTGAGCCATCGACAAACCGAACATGATCATCGTGCTGGCAAAGCGCCAGCCAAACAGTTGGGCCGGGATCCAAGCGGCCAGAAACTTGCTCACCACCTCCGCTGCGATCATCACCCCGCCCACCAGCAGCGTGCGCGGCTCGCCGAAGAGGATGCCGGGATTGATCAGCATCCCCACCGAGATCAAGAAAAACGGCACAAACAACGTGTTGCCGATAAACTGAATGCGGTTCATGAGGGGGCTGAGCTGGGGGATGATGGGGGTGATGGCCGTCCCGGCCAAAAAGGCGCCCACCACCGGCTCAATGCCGATCAACCCCGCTCCGTAGGCCACCACGAACAAGGTGGCAATCACAAAGGTAAACTCTGCCCCCTCGTCGTGGCCAAAGCGCCGGAAAAACCAACCGCCCAGCTTGGGCACCCCCCAGAGGGTGGTCAAGGTGTAGAGGGCAATCGAGGGGATCAGCGTCAGCCAAAATTGCAGCGTCAGCTCGCCTTGGTGGGCGCGCACCACCACCGCCAGCACCAACAACGCCAAGACATTGGTAATTAGCGTCGCCCCCAAGGTGGCCGTCACCGTCTGCAAGCGCATCAGGCCCAACTTGGAGACGATCGGCAGGGCGATGAGGGTATGGGAGGCAAAACACGAGGCCACCAGCACCGCCGCCAAAAAGCCATACCCCAAAGCCAGCATGGCCGCCGTGCCGATCACCATTGGCAACAGAAAGGTGAGCGCCCCAAAGATGCTGGCCTTCCAGGCATTTAGCTTCAGATCCTCCAGGCTGGTCTCCAGCCCGGCCATGAACATGAGAAACAGCAGCCCCACGGTGCCCAATAAGACGATGGTCTCGTCCCGCTGCAGGATGCCCAAGCCGTAGGGCCCCACCACCAAGCCGGCCAAGATCAGGCCGATGATCCCCGGCAGGCGCAGCCGCTCAAACAGCAGCGGCGCCACCAGCATGATCGTCAGGATGATCAGGAACACCAGCACCGGGTTTTTCACCGGGCCGAGCGTGGCCAGAGGGATCCCTGAGATTTGCAGCCAGCTAGCTCGCATAAATACCCGACAGACACCAACGCAGAGACTCGGCAAAGCGCCCGCCTGAGTCTATCAGATTCATCCAGATCCAGATAGCTCCCCATCGCTCGCAGCCTTCGTCCAGTCTTCAATCTCCGACAGGACGTTTAACAAGCATTCAAAATACATCAAAAACACGCTGGGAATGAAGACAGCCTGGCGGTGGCGCCCGCAAAGAGGCGAGAGAAACTTTCGAGAGACACCCATTAAAATCGGAGGGTACATGCTCTTGGGCCGCTTATGAACCAGCTTGCTCCTGGAAAAGTGATCGGTCAGCGCTATCAACTGGTTCAGAGCATTGCGGCAGGGGGCATGGGGCAGGTGTTCAAGGCTGTGGATACCCGCCTGTTCAATCGCCCGGTGGCGGTGAAGCTGTTGCACCAGAACTTGGCAGGCGATGAAAACACCCGTCGTCACTTGCTCAAGCGCTTTCAGCAGGAAATTCGCATCAGCACGCTGCTGGGGGAGCACCCGGCCATTGTCAAGGTGCTGGATTACGGCCTGGAGAACAACCAACCCTATCTGGTGATGGAATACCTGACGGGGCGCAGCTTGGGAGAACTGCTGCTCAAGCAGCCGCTGCTGCCGCCGCAACAGGTGGTGAAGATCGCCCGCCAGGTGTGTGCTGGCCTCTACTACGCCCACAACTTGGAGACCGAGCAAGATGGCCACCTCATCAAGGGGGTGATCCATCGCGACATCAAGCCCAGCAATCTCTTTGTCTTGAAAGATGAGACCCTGGGGGAGACGGTCAAGATCCTGGATTTCGGCATTGCCAAGCTGCTCAGCGATGTTTCCCTGGCCCTCGGCACCCAAACCACCGGCTTTTTGGGCACAGTGCGCTACGCCTCTCCCGAACAGGTGCGCGGCGAGGAACTGGATCCCCGCTCCGATATCTACTCGTTCGGCGTGGTGCTCTACCGCATGCTGACCGGTCAACACCCCCTAAAACCGAAGACCGATTCTTTTCCCGGTTGGTACGAGGCCCACAATTACCAACAGCCTCGGCCCTTCGACCGCTCCCAGTTGCCCCATGAGATCCCGCCGGCGCTGGAGGAAGTGGTGCTTGCTTGTCTGGCTAAAGATCCCGGCCAGCGGCCCCCGAATATGAAGCTCCTCAGCGACCAATTGGAGGGATCCCTGCAATCTGACAGCAGCGCCGGCTCTGCCCTCACCCCCCCTCCAACAACCTCGCCCTTTTCCGAGCGCACCCTGGCAGCCCTCGATGATCAGGAAGGCGCCCATCGGCTCAGCGCCCAGCCGGAGCCCAAAGGTAGGCCGCTCCCCCTTTGGGGAGGGATAGCCCTTTTGGCCGCCATTGCCGGGAGCACTTTTTGGGGCCTGCGTCTGCTCTTGGATCCGGGCACAGGCATGGAGAGACCGCCTGCCGTTCCGCTGCCCCCTGCCACCGATGGGCAGCAAGCCATCCCGGAGCCGCTGCTGGACTGGCTGCTGCGGGATCCAGCGGGTGAGCCAGCGTTTGAAGATGATCCGGATCCGGCTCGGGACAACCCTCAAGACCCTCCTCAACCCGAACCCACGCCCACACCGGCAACCGCCCCAGCACCCCCGCCCACTTCGCCGCCCCCCCCACCCACCCCTGTCCCCGCTGCGCCCCCGCCCCGACCGGTTGCAGTGCCCACACCCGCTGCTCCACCTTCTCCAGCTCGTGTCCCAGCCAAGCCTCTCCCCCCACAGCCCATCAACCAACCCTTGTTTCCCCCCATCAATCGGGCCGCTCCTCCTGCTGCCTCCCCCACCCCTGCCCAAAACCCCACGCCCAGTTTCCTGGAACGCCTGCGCGAAGAGCGGGAACGCTTGGGGAAGGACTAGGCCGAAAAAAAAGGGATCCCTGAGGATCCCCTAGCAAAGAGCTGGGCAAGGCTAGTCCTCGATGGGATCCCCCGTCAGAGGATCCCAGAAGAGAGTCAGTCAGGCAGCAGCCAGCCGGGCATTGGCGGCATCCCAGTTCACTAGGTGCTCCAGGTAGGCGCTGATGAAGTCGGGCCGCCGGTTTTGGTAGTCCAGGTAGTAGGCGTGCTCCCAGACATCCAAAGTGAGCAGGGGCACTTGGCCGTGCACCAGCGGGTTTTCGGCGTTGGGGGTTTTGGTAACCTTGAGGGTGCCGTTGTCCAGCACCAGCCAGGCCCAGCCGCTGCCAAACTGGGTGGCCGCCGCCGTTTTGAAGGCCTCGACAAACTTGTCGTAGCCGCCAAAATCGGCGTTGATCTTGTCGGCGATGGGCCCCGTCGGCGCGCCGCCCCCACCTGGCTTCATGGATTCCCAGAAAAAGGTGTGGTTCCAGACCTGGGCGGCATTGTTGAAGATGCCCACTTTGTCGGGATCCCCAAACGTGGTCTTGATAATTTCTTCTAGCGACTTATTGGCCAGCTCGGTGCCTTCGATCAGCTTGTTTAGGTTGGCCACGTAGGCGGCGTGGTGCTTGCCGTGGTGGTAGGAGAAGGTTTCCGCCGACATATAGGGCTTGAGGGCGTCGGCAGGGTAGGGCAGAGCCGGGAGTTCAAAAGCCATAATCGTCTGTCCTCTGTGTCTTGTGCAAAGAATGCAAGAAAGGACGCAGCGAAGGCAAAGATAAATCGGACAACGGCGTTACCTTTCTTTGCAGTCTTAGTGTAACTCAGAATGATTACGCTTTGGGATCCCCTCGCCATTTCCGTGCAGGCTGAGACCGTCCCCTCCTCTCCAAGCAGGGGGCTAGAGCTAACAGGATCCCTGCCGCAGCAGCTCGATCAGCAAGGGGGCGACATCCCGCAGCAGCGGGATCAAAACGGCGGTGATGGCGGCAACAGTCACCACATTGCGGGTGAAGTTAAGGGTGTCGCGGCTGAGCTGGAAAAACCGCTCGTCCCAGCGTTTGACCTCGGCCTCCAGGCGTTCCTCAGCCCTGGCGACGCGCTCCTCGGCGTTGGCGATGCGTTCCTCAGCTTTGGCGATGCGCTCCTCAGCCTTGGCAATGCGCTCCTCGGTGCCGGCAATGGTCTGCAGCACCTCTTGGTTTTGCCGGGTCAGTTGGGCGATGGCCTGGGCGTTGGCCTCGACGGCGCGCTCGATGCGCGCCAGCCGCTCCTCGCTATTGCTCATGGCCGGGGGGGAAGAAATTGCTGGGGGCTGGGGAAGTCTTGGGGTGGGATCCCTTGCAGGGCCTCGCTCATGAAGCGCTTCCAGGTGGGGGCGACAAAGGCGCCTCCTGCCGTGCCCGGCAACATAGGGGAGTTGTTGTCGTTGCCGATCCAAATGGCGGTGGACAGTTGCGGCACATAGCCGATGAACCAGGCGTCGCGAAAATCGGAAGTGGTGCCGGTTTTGCCGGCCACCGGGCGCCCATCGTCCAGACGGGCCGCCGTCCCCGTGCCCTGGGTCACCACCCCCTTGAGGATCTGGTTGAGGGTGGCCACCGCCCAGGGATCCAAAACCCGCTGCGGCTGGGGCTTGGCCTCGAAGAGAATCTGACCGTTGCGATCCACCACCTGAGCCAAGAGAGTTGGCTCCACCCGGTAGCCGCCATTGGCAAACACCGCATAGCTGGCGGCCATTTCCAGGGGGCTGACGCTGGCCGAGCCCAGGGCCGTGGCCAAGTTGGGAAACATCTCGGCACTGATGCCCGTGGCCTGGGCTGCCGCAATGACGTTGCGGATCCCGACTTCATCTGCCAGCTTGACGGTGGGCACGTTGCGGGAGAGCTCCAAGGCGCGGGCAAAGGTGAGGGGGCCGTAGAAGGTGTTGTCGTAGTTTTTCGGGCTGTAGGGAGGCGAGCCAGGATAGGTGATGGGAGTGTCGTAGAGGATGCTGTTGGGCCCGTAGCGGCCGGTAGCCAGAGCCGCGTAGTACACATAGGGCTTAAAGGTGGATCCCGTTTGGCGAAAGGCTTGGGTGGCGCGGTTAAATTGGCCCCGTTGGGCGTTGATGCCGCCCACCAGGGCCTTGACATAGCCGGTGCGGGGATCCACCGCCGCCAGGGCCATCTGGTCGGCCCGGCGAGCAGCTCCGATGCGGGGCCCATCTTCGTTGACAATGCGCTCTGCCAGGCGTTGCAGCCGCAGGTCGATGGTGGCCTGCACCCGCAGCCCTCCCTGCAGTAGGGCTTGTTCGCCGTAGCGGCGCCGCAGCTCCGCCTCGATGGCGTCGGTAACCGCCGGGGCGTTGCTCTGGAAGGAGGTGATGCGGCCCAAGGTCAATTCTTGCTCCCGTGCCGCCTGGGCCTCTTCCGGGGTAACCCAGTTCAGCTCCACCAGGCGATCCAGCACCAGCCGCTGCCGTCGCTTGGCCCCTTCCAGGTTGCGAAAGGGGCTGAGGATTTCCGGGGCCGGCAGGATCCCGGCCAACATCGCTGCTTCCGCCAAGTTCAGTTCCGCCGCATCTTTGTTGAAGTAGCTGCGGGCCGCCGCCTGGATGCCGTAGAGGTTGTGCCCCCAGTACACCTGGTTGAGGTACATCTCCAGGATCTCGTCTTTGGTAAAGACTTGCTCCAGCCGCACCGCCAGCACAATCTCGGCCACCTTGCGGCTGAGGGTGCGCTCCGGCTTTAGAAAAAGGTTTTTCACCAACTGCATCGTCAGGGTGGATCCACCCCCCGCCGAGCCCCATCCCCCCTCGACGCTGCCCAAGAGTGCCCGGCCCAAGCTGACCGGGTTGATGCCGGGGTGGGTGTAGAAATGGCTGTCTTCAATAGCCAGCAGCGCTTTCTTCATCTCCGGGGAGACTTCTTCGAGGGAGATTACCTCCCGGTTGGCTTCCCCGTGGAGGCTAGCAATGGGCTCGCCGTGGATATCGACAATGTGGGTGGTGGCCACCGGCACGTAGTTCCGCAATTGACGCACATCGGGCAGGTTGCGGAAGCTGATGGCCAACCCCATCAAGCCGGCAGCCGTCGCTGTAGATCCCAAGAGCAGGGATCCCAGCAACAGGTTGCCCACCGTGGCGGCGGCCTGAGCTCTCCAGGAGGGGCGAGCGGGTCGGGCGGCGTCGGCATACTCGTCATACCCCGGAAAGGGGCGGCTGTAAGGATGCTGCGAAGCCGAATTCCTAGCCCAGCGGGCCGATGGTCTGCGACCGTAGGTCACCTCAAAAACCCCGTCACTTCAGCGTTGCGGAGCGACCGCAAGTCTGACCCATTATAGGGCGGCGCTTCTTAGGCCGGCAGGGGATCCTTTCCCTCTCTGAGTGGGCCAAATCCGGGTGAGCGTGGGGGGTTTCCGAGTGCTTTGTCTGCTGGCTGCTGGGATCCCCAGTTCCCTACCAGCCCGGATCTCGACATGCTGTTTCGCAGGGCAGGCGGCTGCCTCGCCGCTATCTCGCCCCAGAAGGGCGGCAAGATTGTTATCGACGTGCGAAAAACTCAGTTAGAACTGCTTAGCAAACTTTTCTGCAAAAGGGATCCCTGTCCCACCGCGTTGAGATCTTGCGCCTGGAAGCGCTATCTCGATATCCAGGACTCTTGTCATTGGCAGTGTTGGCAGGGCCAGAAGATCCAGGGCAGCGTCTTGCCAGGTGGCTAGAGCAATAGCCGAGATACGAAACTGCGGCAAGAAGAGGAAGTATCTGGGGTGTTTCCACATCCCTTCCCGCAAGCGGGCCATAGGTCTGGGAGTTGGGGTTACGGCGTCCCCTGCGATGCAAACCGCATGCTCTGGGCAGCTCGGCAAGTGGGAGCCATCCCACAAGCTGAGAAAGCCCCCCCTGGCAGAGCGCTGCGCGGAAGCAAGCTATAGCCGTGGGGAGAACATCAAGGAAGACCTGTCTGAGACCTTCCGCTGCAAGGGAGATGTCTGCGCCGGCAGCGCTCTGGATCCCGGAAGGAAGCTGTAGGCTGGATTAGGTTCTCGATGCAACGGGCCGAGTTCGACCAACCTTGACTGCTACTGATTGGGGATCCCGGCGCAACTTGCCTGAGCAAATCGGCTCGATGCAGGGGCCACGGGTTTTGATCTGTGGCTACCACGGCTACGGCAATGCCGGCGACGAGGCGTTGTTGCTGGCCCTACTGCGGCAACTCCAGCAGTTGTCCGGCCCTGTACAGCCGGTGGTGCTCTCTCCTCGCCCCGCGGAAACGGCTGCCACCTATGGGGTACTGGCCTGCCCGCGCTTCGATGGCTGGGCTTTGCGGCGCTATCTGAGGCAGTCTCAAGCTTTTATCTGGGGTGGGGGCAGCCTGCTGCAGGATCGCACCAGTTGGCGCAGCCCCCTCTACTACCTGGGACTGATGCTCTGGGCCCAGCGGCGGGGGCTGAAAACCTTGGCCTGGGCCCAGGGGATCGGGCCGTTGCAGCGGGGCTGGATCCGCGAGCTGGCCCGCCGCGCTCTAGCAGGTTGTACAGCCATCAGCGTGCGCGACGCCGTTGCTTCTCAATGGCTGCGAGCCTGGGGGATCCCCCATCAGGTGGCCCCGGATCCGGTTTGGGGCCTGCCCTCCAAAACCCTGCTGGAGTGGGAAAGATGGCCTCAGCCCCGCATTGCCGTGGTCTTGCGGCAGCATCCCCAGCTCACTCCAGCGCGATTGGAGATTTTGGCTGAGGGCCTGAGACGCCTCCAGGCTGCCACCGGAGCTTATCTGCTTTTGCTGCCCTTCCAACTGGCTCCGCCTGGATCCCCCGACCTGGGGCCAGACTACCGCTTGGCGCAACGGCTGCAACAGCGCTTGCCCGGCCACAGCCAGGTGTTGGAAATTCGGGATCCCTATCTTTTAAAGGGGGTCTTTCGGGGGGTGAAATTGGCAATTGTGATGCGCTACCACGGCCTGGTGATGGCGGCAGCCGAGGGCTGTGCCTGCTTTGGCCTCAGCTACGATCCCAAGGTGACAACGCTGCTTGAGGAATTGGGCATGCCCGGCTGGGATCTCGAGGCGATCCCAGAGGATCCGGAAGCTTTGCACCGGGCTTGGTTGGCCTGCTATGCCGATGGGCCGGCCCTCGGCCCTGACC
>NZ_JANSHG010000045.1:0-15709 GCF_047461555.1 Synechococcus sp. WC101 | reverse complement strand
GCTCGGTAAGAAAAACTCGCTCCCGGGATCCCAACAGGGCCTGCAGGGGCTCTCGCACCGCGGGGTTGGGGTGGAGAGGCAAGAGGAGGGCCGTGTCGGGGAACTCCGCCAAAATCTGCAGCAGAGCCTGGCCGATGGCTATTAAGGGATCCCCCCAGTTTTCCCGCCGGTGCACAGTAACCAACAAAACCCGATAGCGCCCCCAGTCCAAGCCAGGGATGGGGCAGGGGATCCCAAGCGCAGCTACCTGTAGCAGGGCATCGATGACGGTGTTGCCCGTGCAATAGATAGAGCCGATCACGCGGCTTTGCTTCAGGTTATCCACCGCTTGCGGCGTGGGAGCAAAGTGCAGGCTGGCCAACTGAGAAATGAGACGGCGATTGGCCTCTTCGGGAAAAGGGTGGTAGAGATCGTCGGTGCGCAGGCCGGCTTCCACATGGCCTACTGGAATGCGTTGGTAAAAAGCAGCCAGGGCAGCGGCAAAGGCGGTGGTGGTATCGCCCTGCACCAAAACCAGTTGGGGCCGCTGCGCCTGCAAGTAGGGTTCTAGACCCCGCAGGGTGGCTTCGGTGATGTCGGTCAGGCTTTGGCGGGGACGCATGATCTCCAGATCCCGATCCGCCCGTAGGCCGAAGAGCCGCATCACCTGATCCACCATCTCCCGGTGTTGCCCTGTCAGGATCACCTCGGTGCGCAGGTGGGGACTGGCCCGCAGGGCCTGGATTACCGGAGCCAGCTTAATGGCTTCGGGCCGCGTGCCCAAGATCACAGAAACCAGAGGAAGGGAGGTCATAGGCTCAAGGGCATCGGCGCCTGGGGGAAGCGAGCAACTCTGGCCCCGCTCCAGACAGATCGGCCGTCAAATCGGGTTTTGGAAAGGCCCTGACTGGGATCGGAGGCTCCCGCCTGCCTGGTTCTCAAGTTACGGCAGCACAGCCTCTGTAGATGGGGATGTTTCCGGGGCCAACTATAGGCAAAGAGAAACCAGCAGAGGGCGCTCCCCCCGATCTTAACCCCCGATTGCTCTACCTTTTGCTTCGCCGAAGCCAGCCCTGGGCAGGGATCCGGCAAAAAACATCAAAACCAAACAGCGCTGCTCGCTCCCTGCCCACCTCGCCCAAGTGGGCCCAGAGGCTGCCGGGCCGGGGACAGTTACCAGGGCCTCTAGATCCAGCCAAAAGCCTGGAGAGACAGGAATCCGTATCCGCCCTCTTCTACTGCCCTCCAATAGCTTGCCGAGGGCTATGGCTCGCCGAAACAAATTGCGCAGGGGCGGAGAGACTCTTAGCGGCGTTTGATCCGTGGGTATCTTGCATGTCGTTCGATGGTTGCCTCAGAGGGGCTGAGAGCCCAAAGCTGACCCCGAGCCTATATCCAGCCCATCTCATCACAAACGAGGGTAAACACCGTTGCACAACTGGCCACTAGCAGCGATATAAAGGGCGGCTGGCCATGAGCCATGCAAACAGCCGCTGCCAGCGAAGCGCCCACAGCAGCAGAAAAAGTGCGACCTGCCCAGTTGCCTTTGGAGGGTTTGTCAGAGGGATTAAATTTGTTAAACATTTTGACGCAAGCAATGGGGTACAAAAGGGATGATTCACAAGGATTTCGCCTCAGGCTATCACTCTCAGATGAAATTTCGGCGGGATTCAGGACTATTCTCAATACTTCTTCGCTTAGGCTTCAATCTTTCGTAAAATTGCGCTAAGGTATTCGTAGTCGTCCCGCAACAGCGAGCTCAACTGCCGCCCTGCTTGCACCAACCAGTGGCGATCCCGGTTCAAGATCCGGTAAGTCTGACGGATGACAGCGGCCACCAACTCGTCGCTGGGGATCCCGTTGACACGCAGCAGGGTGCGCAAAAACTCAAAAGAGCGGCAAAACTCCCTTACCTCGCTTTCAGAGCAGGGGTAAACTGGCTGGTGGATCTGGGGCGGGCGCGGCGGCAGATACTGATAAACCCGCCCCCCGCCAACGAAGCCGACAATGGCAGCGCGGAAATCGCTGCGCAACATGGCGAAAATCTGGGGTTGCTGCTCCCGCAGTTCCCGGGGGGAGAGGCCCAAGGCCCTGGGACGGTGAACGGTGTCGATGGGAGTGATGGCGGCATAGCAGACCACTCCATAGATCCAGTTGCCGGTCTCCTCGTCTTGCGAGCGGATCCAACTGCCGAGGGCGGGCAGGGGCGGGAAGCTCAGGCGTTCTGGCTCTAGGCACTGGGCCACAAGGGTGGTGGTGTTGGCCTCCACCACTTCTCCCAGGGCAGAGGGGGGTGGGGAGATGGCTTGGGATCGCATCCTTCCTCCGCTTTCTCAAGGCCAATGGCTGGGAGGTCGCTCTGGGGTCGCGGACAGAGGGGGCAAGCGGGAATGGAGGCAGGGCCGCTGCTCAGCTCTCCAAGGGCAGCCCAGAGCCAGGTGAGGAGGGGGGCAGCGGGGGTTCTTCTGCCGGCTCTGTCTGTTGGTAGCGGGCCTGGGCCCGTTGCAAGGCTTCCCGCACCACCGCAAAGCCAGTGCCTCCAGCGCTGAGCCGCGCGGCCACCACCTGGCGGGGATCGATGGCCGCAAAGATATCCTCCTCAAAGGCTCGATGAAAGCTTTTCCACCGCTCCAGGGGCAGATCTTTGAGCAGAATTCCCTCTGCCACACAGGTACGCACGATCTGACCCACCAGATCGTGGGCGGCGCGAAAGGGGATCCCTTTTCGCACCAGATAGTCGGCCACGTCGGTGGCGTTGGAGAAGTCTTCCTGCACCGCGGCCTCCATGCGTTGGGTTTGGAATTGGATCCCTTCCCGCAGCAGGATGGTCATCGCCTCCAAGCAAGCCTTCACAGTATCGACGGTATCGAAGAGCCCCTCTTTGTCCTCTTGCAAATCTTTGTTGTAGGCCAGGGGCAGCCCCTTCAAGGTGACCAGCAGAGCTTGGAGATGGCCGAACACCCGCCCTGTCTTGCCCCGCACCAATTCCAGCACATCGGGATTCTTCTTCTGGGGCATGAGGCTGGAGCCCGTGGCACAGGCATCGGTGAGGGCGACAAAGCCAAACTCCTGGGTGGCCCAGAGGATGAGCTCTTCCGAGAGACGGCTGAGATGCACCAAGATCAGGCTGGCGGCAGCGTGGAACTCCACCAGGTAGTCCCGGTCGCTGACGGCGTCTAGGCTGTTGGCACTGATGCGCTCAAAGCCCAGCAGATGAGCAACCAGTTGCCGGTCGATGGGCAAGGAAGTGCCGGCCAAGGCCCCGGAGCCCAGGGGACAGACGTTGACCTCTTCCCGCACCCGTCCCAACCGTTGCCAGTCCCGCCAGAGCATTTCTTCATAGGCCAAAAGGTGGTGGGCCAAGCTGATGGGCTGGGCCCGCTGCAGGTGGGTGTAGCCGGGCAGGATTGTCTCCACATGCTGGCTGGCCAAGTCCAACAAAACCCCCCGCAGCTTCCAGAGAGCCTGCCGGATGGTGTCGATTTCATCCCGCAGGTAGAGGCGCAGGTCGGTGGCCACTTGGTCGTTGCGGGAGCGCCCCGTGTGCAGTTTTTTGCCCACTTCCCCCACCAAGGCCACCAGACGGCGCTCGACGGCGTAGTGGACATCTTCCGCCTCAGGGTCAGGCTGGAAGATGCCCTCGGCAACTTCCTTCTCGATCTGCTCCAGCCCCTGCCGAATTTGCTCTGCCTCTTCGCGGCTCAAGATGCCGCAGGCCCCCAGCATCTGCACATGGGCCAGGGATCCGGCCACATCGTAGGGCAAAAGGCGAATGTCGAAGCCAATGCTGGCGTTGAAGCGGGCAATCCTAGGGTGGAGGGATCCCGCAAAGCGTCCGCTCCAGGGGCGCGGGGTGGAAGGTGCCGTCGGCTTAGCCATGGGCTTGGAACGGGGAGAGAGATGACCACCACAGAAAGACTTGGCTGCAGTTGAGGCGGAAAAGAGCAAGCAAGGCAACGACAGCCAAAACGCCGCCACCTTGGGGCCAGGGAATCCGGGCGCCACCGCCTTTAGTGAGAGCTGGTGATGCTCTTGAGCATGTAGCCTGCCACGATCCCTATCAAAAGGGCCCAAATTTGGCCCGATTCCACGAAGTTGTTCCAGCCCTTGCGGATATCGCCCAGCACGTCCTGCCGGAACACCTGGGCGACGATCGCTTCCGTCTGCAAGGCCGGCGAGGCCGGCAAGTAAACTAAGGAGGACTCAGAGCCAGAAGCAGTGGAGTGCATGCATGTACCTCAGGCAAAGGTCAACTGGGAAAGCGGGCCGCCACCTAAGTGGCCTCCCTAGCTAGAGGGTACCCTTAGTTTGAACCTTCGTAGCTAGGTTGGCTCAGAATCGGGCAGTACTTTCAACACCACCAGCGTCGTATCGTCCACCGGCTCAGGCCGCAGGGAAATCTCATCCTGAAACAAGAGCCCTGCATCCACTGGCGGCCCTGGGACAACAGGGTGGGATCCCTGGCGGCCCCGGAAGGCGTCCATCTGCTCAAAAAGGTTCTCCAGGATCTCCTCGGGCGACTCGTAGCGACTGGCAGCCCGCTGGATGGCCTCCATCAGACCTGAAGTCTCCAGCCGCTCCCCGCGGGTATTGGCGGCCTCGACATAGCCATCGGTATAATAAACTACAACATCTCCCGGCTGCAGGTGCACGCAGCTTTCCGAGTATTGGCTGTGTTCCTCCAAGCCGATCAGCGCTCCCTCTGTGTCGAGGGGCTGGATGTCGCGGCTGCGGGCCCGCCACCAGAGGGTGGGGTTGTGGGCGGCGTTGCTGAAACAGAGGCGACGGGAGCGGGGATCGTACTCTGAGTAGAACAGGCTGATAAAGCGATTGGAGTTCTCCAGATCGCTGTACATGGCCCGGTTGAGATGTTGGAGAACGCGGGCCGGCGAGTGGCGGTTGAGGGCTTCTGCCCGTACCATGGCGCGGGTCATGCTCATCAACATGCCGGCAGGGACACCTTTGCCCATCACGTCCCCAATTACGATGGCCAGGCGAAAGTCTTCGGATGGCTCAGGGGAAGGGGCCAGGGATCCAACCGGCTCATCGGCGGCGGCCCTAGAGTTTTCCGGTCGCTCGCTGGGGATCTTAATGAAATCGTAGTAATCGCCCCCCACCTTGCTGGCCACACGGCAGCGGGCTGCCAGCCGAATGCCCGGAACCTGGGGGTACTGGCGGGGCAACAGTTGGGTCTGGATGTAGGAGCCGATCTCCATTTCTTTTTCCAGGGCCATTTTGCGGCGCAAGGCCGCCGTCAAGCGCTCGTTCTCGATAGCCACGCCCGCTTGGTCAGCCACCAACCGCAGCAGTTGTTGGCGACGTTCATTCCACTGGTAGCCGGGCTGACGGCTGAAGACGTACAGGCGCCCCTGGACGGAGCTGCGAATCAACAGCGGCGTCCCGAACAGGCGGACATCTGGCCCCAGACTCTGGCGCAGGCGCTCGTCCAAGAGATGTTCCAGGGCTGGGATCTTCACAGACAGGGATCCCTCGGTTTTTAAAATGGGCTCCTGCGCAGACAGAGCTTGGGCGATCTGCTCCATCTCGGCGCGAATCTGCTCGCGGCGGTCGAGGTCCGAACAATGCAGTTGATCTAGCTGGATGGTGCCGTTGGGGTTGAACAACACCAGCGCGCCGCCGTCGGCAGCGGTGAGTTGGCTGGCCACAAAAGCCGTGAGCTCTAGGATCTGGTTCAGGTTGTTGAAGGAGCGCAGGGCAAAGGCCAATCCCCCCAGCAAATACAGCATCGGCTGCTGGTCTGTCCCCAGCTCTGCCACCGGCTCCGGCTTCGGCGGGGCGGGCAAGATGGCCGGTTTCACTTCCGTCAGCTTTCTCTCCTCCGAGGCCGCCTTGGGCGCACCGGCGGGATCCCCATCTGGGCCAGCTTGGGCCGAGCGCAGATCGCCCTGCTCGTCGGTGGGCGGCAGCGACGCAGCCGGAACGTTGGCGGGAAAGGAGTTTCTGTCCGCGCCTTGGGCAAGCAAAGACTCCGTCCAGGACGAACCCGACAGCCCGGCAGGGGGCTGCGCCGGAAAGGCTTTTTGCGGGCCGTACTCATCCATCGGGAACTTAGAGGCAATCCCTTGGAAACATAACGATGCAGTTTAGCAAAAATATCAAAAGCTTTGTCGCAAAAGTTTCAGCCCAATCCCAATAGTCTTCCTTACGCGCGGCGGCGCTGACGGGATCCCCGGCACAGCTCCTGGTAGAGCTGCTCCAACCGGCTGAGGTTGTGGCTGAGGGTGTAGCGCTCCAGCACCCGCTGGCGGGCTTTCATCCCCAGCAGTTGCGTAAATTCCCGTTGATCCCGCAGCAGGGGCAGCAGCGTTTGCAGCTCCACCGTCACCCGAGCCGGATCCAACAGGATCCCGGCTCCATCGGCCAAAACCTCGCCGTCGGCCCCGACGTCGGTGGCCACCGCCGCCACCCCACAGGCCATCGCCTCCAGCAACGACAAAGAGAGCCCCTCGATTAAAGAGGGCAGGATAAACACGTCGGATCCGCGCAGGATCTCGATGCGCTGCTGCTCGTCGGCAACGTAGCCCAGCCAGTGGATCCCGTGCTGGCGGGTGTAGAAGGGCTTGAGGGTATTGAGCAGCGGCCCATCCCCCACAATGAGCAGGCCGCACTTCTCGCCCATTTGAGCTTGCTTCCAGGCTTTGAGCAAGGCCTCCACATTTTTTTCCGGCGAGATCCGCCCTTGGTAAACGAAGATCCGCTCCAGCCCCAACCGTTGCTTAAGGGTGGAGGGCCCCGGCGAATACTTATCCACGTCGACGCCGTTGGGAATGACCACCACCTGCTCGCGGCTCACCCCTAGCCTGACCAAGATCTGCCGCTGTGTTTCCGAGAAGACGATGGTGCGGTCGTAGTGGGCCAAACAAGGAGCATAGAGCTGGTAGGCCAGGTATTGGGTGCGGGAGGCAATGTTGCGCCGCCGCCGGTCGAAGGCCGGGTGGAAGGTGGCCACCAGCGGCTGGTTGAGCTCCGCACAGATCTCCGGCAAGACAAAGTCGATGGGAGAAATCGTCAGCGAGGCATGCACCAGATCCGGCTGCAACTCCCGCAGCGCCTGGGTGAGCAGCCGCCTGGCGTTGGGAGCTGGGATCGTATAAATCTGCGACTTGTACAGACAGGGCAGGGAGACATCCCGCCCCGCCAGCTCAGCACGCCAACGGCTCCCCGGACGGGATCCCTCTACAGCAGGCGCCTCCAGGCTGGGGGAGGGGCTTTCGTTGGTGAAATGGAAAAAGCTCACCTGATGTCCCCGCTCCAAGAGGCCGTTGGTCACCTCACGGCCATAGGTGACGTTGCCACAGAAAGGTGCCTTCTTGCCTATCCAGGCGATGTGCATGGGCGGATCCCTACGGCGCCAGAACGCTGATCTACAAGGGGATGTGCGATTCCAAAGCCTCTATAAGGGTAGCAGACTCGCATCCCACCTCGGCCCGCTCCTCCCCTCTCAGGGGAGAAACCCAGACCGACAAGGCATTGACAGATACCCAGCCCTACGTCGCAGCTATCCAGCAGAAAAACTTATCTGTGCCCCTCTCTGCCCAGCAGACCCCAGAGGTACAGCCCCGCCGACCCGGTCAGGGCCGCCAGGCCGAGAAACGTCCAGGCAAGGCCGAAATAGGTTTCCGCCACCCCCGCCAAAACCAGCGGCAAACTGAGAGCAATGTTGACCGCATTGTTCTGCAGTCCAAAAACCTTGCCGCGCAGATGTTCGGGGGTCTCCTCCTGGAGCAGGGTTTGCATGGGCACCGCCACCAACGCCCCTCCACAGCCCAGCAGGGCAATCCAAGCCAAGCTGGGAAACAGCTTCCCCTCCGTCCAGGACAAGGCCGCCAAGGACAGACACAGCAACAGGGATCCCAGCCCACTCCAGGCGCGACGGCTCACCTGCCGGCCCGTATGCCCCACCCAAAAGGCCCCAATGGCCATGCCCAGGCCGGCAGCCGCCAGCAACACCCCAAACTGATCTGCCTCCAGCTCCGCCGTCACCTCGGCCATGCGCACCGCCAAGACCGCCAGCGCCGCAAACAGCGAGTAGAGCACCACCATTTGCAGCAGGGCCGCGCGGATCAAGGGCATTTGCCCGATGTATTCCAGGCCCAGCTTGAGATCTTCCCAGAGATGGGGAGCCTCCCAAGGTCTGGGCTCCAGCTTCTCGTGGGGTTGCAACAGCAGCAGCAGGGCTCCCGCCGACAGGTAGGCTCCCCCCACCAACAGCTCTGGCCCCACCTCCCAGCCGGGCAACCACGCACGCCCCCAACGATCCGCCAGCGTTAGCAGCGGCTCGCCGATGGCAAAGCCGGCGATCAGCGAAGCCATCATCGTCGTGGTGTAGAGGGAGTTGGCCGCTAACAGCTCCCGCCTGGGCAGGATCAGGGGCAGAGTGGCCTGTTCGGCAGGGGCAAAAAACTGGGTCAAAACAGACACGGCAAAGCTAATCAACAGCAGCCCGCCAAAGCCCAAAGGGATCCCTGGCCAAAGGTTGCGCCCCGCCGTCAGCCAGAGCAGCGGCGGCAACAGCAGCACCAGGATCCCGCGCACCACGTTGGAGAGCACCAGCACCCCCTTCTTGGGCCAGCGATCCACAAATACCCCCGCCAGGCTGCCCAACAACACCGCCGGCAGCGTAAAAGCCAGCATGATCGCCGCCACCCAGCCGCTGATGGAGGCCCCTTCCGGCTGAAACTGCCTCGAGATCAACCCAATCAGCAGCACCAACAACACCTTGTCGGCCAACTGGGAAAACACCTGCCCTATCCACAGCAGCAGGAAATTGCGTCGGCGCAGCACGGCCAGGAAATTTCTCAGGCCTGGCCCGGCCAGAGCAGCATCCTCCTGCTTCAGCTTCTCGGTTGGGCCGTCGTCTTTGGGATCCTCAGGGAGCGGCTCCGGCAAGGGATTCCCGGACGAACACGCCAGCGAGCCGGAGGGAGGACTTGCCGGCGACTCAAGTGGGGGGGCCTCCGACTTTAGCACCTCAGTTGAAGGAAATGTGGGAGGAAGATCCCGAAGATGAGGAGTCCGCTGGCAGACCTCCGCCTCCCCTTCCGGCCAGTCCCCTCGTCGCTCCAAAGTCATAGTGCCCCGTGTAACCTTTCTCCCTCCCCCGCCTTGGCCCTGACAGGTGCTTTTCATGCCGGCTCGTGCCGCCACTGCTGCTGGACGGAGAGAGGTGCCCTGATCTTAATCTTGGCCCATCCCGCAATCAAACTTGCGCGCCCGTCTCGAGGAGGGGGCGACACCTCCCATCGGTCGCGCCGGCAGGATCTCATCAACCCTCTGCCAAGGACAGGGAGCGCAAGGGATCCGGGATCGACTCGCTGGGGGCCACGAAGCTGCCCTTTTCCACAAAAGTGAGGCGCACCGCCAGCCAACGGATGAAATCCTCATTGGTCGAGACCACTGCCCCCAGCGGCTCCTTTAACTTGTGGCGCAGGGGACGCAGCTCTGGAGCTTCCATGAAAGCCGGCTGGGGCACCCAAAAGAAATCGATGGAGCGATGGTGCTCCTCGTAGTGTCGGCGACGCTCCTCCAGCACTTCCTCCAGAGGTTCAGAGCGCAAAAAAGACAGACTGGCAAGAATAAAGTGGTAGGTGGTGGGCTCAGCAGCAGGCATACTCTACGATTAACATGTGAGACTCGAACACCTAGAGGCGCGCTCCTGGCGAAAACACAACTTCTCCTGTCGGCTCTTCACCCAGAGTTGCCAACTTCAGCCTACTGGCAGGATTAGTTGGCAGACTTGAGTAAATGCGGGGCGGGATCGCGGGAGCTACACAGGGTCTGACAGTCTTCCAACTGCCGGGGGACGGGCAGCCGCGCCATCACCTCCTCAGGCGGCATAGACTGCTCTGAAGCCTGCCTGAGGGTGGGCAGAGCTTGAGCTGCCCATTCCTGCGCCCAGAGGGGTGTTGTTGAGGAGGGTTCCCCCTGCTCCAACAGCTCCTGACAGAGCGCGGTCGAGCGCTCCAAGTCGCCGCTGCCCTGATAGGCCATGACCAGGGCTACCCGCGCCAAAGCGCATTCCTCAGGGTTTATCCTGGAACCGTTGCGCTCCTTCTGGCGGGGCGAGCTCTCGTGAATCGAGCAGCAGTAGCAGAAAGACTCAAGGAGGTTGATCGCCTCTAAGTAGCGCTCCTGCTTGAGAGCAGTGATGCCGGCACGAAGGGATCCATACGGAGGGGACATGAGCCTAAGTATAGAAAAGATTCTGACGCCTTGCACTTAAGGGCGTTGATGACCTAGCTTTTTATCCGAGGTTTCGTGTCTGATACTACTATACAGCCTTTGGCCAGGCGACCGCGAATCTCCTTACCCTCTTAAGCTTTTGGCAAGGGCGCTCAACTCTTACGGGCCAAGATATAAGTGCTGACGTAGTGGGTTTCTCGGCGCAACACCTCACAGCCTGCCTGCTGCAGGCGCACCCCCAGGTCGTCGCGGATGTAGTCCCGGTAGTAGGGTTCGTGGAAGGTTTGCACAAAAGCTTCCATCGTCTCCTCCAGCTCGGGCGAGTCCAGCAGTTGCACCGAGTCGCAGATGACAATGGCGCCCCCCGGCTTCACCACCCGGCTCATCTCGTTGATGACATTTTGGCGGGCCGGGCCGGGCAGCTCGTGGAAGAGAAACACGCTGACAACCGCATCAAAGGTGGCGTCGGCGTAGGGCATGGCCTCGGCATTGGCGCGGATGAGCTGGGGCAGCTCCCCGGGCAACTCCTGCAACAGCCGGTTGGCCTTGCGCAGATAGGCAGGGGAAAGATCCAGGCCGTACAACGCCGCTTTGGGCAGGGATCCCCGCAGCAGGCGCAGCGTGCGCCCGGTGCCACAAGCTACGTCGAGGATGTGGGGGTCGGATAGAGCAGGATCGAGACCATCCTTGAGCAGGCGGATCACCCGTCGCCGCATCGCATCTGCCGCGCCACCAAACAGCAGTTCCACCTGCAGGTCGTAGAGCTCAGCCGAGCTGTCGCTCAGGTAACCGTTGGTTTGGTAATGAAAATTTTGCAGGTAGTATTTTGGATAGCCCTCGGTGGAGATGTCTGGAGAAAACTCTTGGTAGCGCCGGCTGTGTACCCGCTGAGTGATCTGCGGCAGATCCAGCCATACCTGCGGGTAGTAGCGGGCAAAGTCCAGCCAGGGGTTATCGAAAAGAAGGGCGTGAGGGTAGTAACCTGCCTCGGCGTCTTGCCAATCGACCTGTAGCAGCCGTTCGTAACGAGCCCGCAACTCTTGCAAAGTAGCTGGGCTGACCTTCACCCGCTCCCGCGGCGGTAGGGGCTTCCCAGAGGAAAAACTTTGCAGCTCCCTGAGCACAGAGAGCATCAGCTCCAAAGCCTGGGTGGAGAGAGCCTTGTGGGCAAAGCCAAAGAGATTTTTGCCCCACTGAAAAGCGCGGTAAGCAGCTTCTCCGACTGGAGATGGGATCGGCAGCGACAGCTCGGAGCTCAACTGTAAGCTCATAACCCTGCAAGGTGCGAATGCTTAATGTTTGTTTACGTTAGATTATAGCAAGGCAGCGATGCGAAACCGGCAAGTTCTGGGCCTTGGGAGAGTCGGCGAAATTGGAGCTGTAAACACTCCACTTCCCTGAGAGGGAGAGTACTCTATTGGTGTCCCAGGAAGGACGCCTCTGATGCTTCATGCGCTGGAGGAAGAGGCTGAGCAGGTCGAGTAGATTGGGAAAAGGGGGCGCCCGAGCATGACAGCCAAGACGGTGTTGGTCATTGACGATAGCATCATGATCCGCAAGATGGTGGCCAGCATCTTGGCTGACCAGTTTCAGGTGCTGGAGGCCAAAGACGGCCTAGCGGGCCTGGAGGCTGCCAAAAAACATCACCCCGACCTGATCTTGCTGGATTTTGTCATGCCCAAGATGGACGGCTATGACACATTGCAGGCCATCCGGCAGGAAGAGAGCCTGAAGAATACCCCTGTCATCATCATGTCGGGGATGAAAGAGCAGGTAACAGCCCGCGTCCCTGAGCCTTTTGTCGATTTCGATTTTATTGAAAAGCCGTTTGAGGCGGAGGCTCTTCTGGCTCGCATTCAAAAGGCCCTGCAAGTAGCCCCTGCGGCGGCAGCAGAGCCGGGATCGGAAACCAACACCCAGTTGCTCTTGAACAAGCTCACCGCCATCGAGACGCTGCTCATCCAAGGCACGGAAAACCTTATCCAGCGGGAAGTGGTGACGCGGCTTTCTGATCTCAACCAGCGCCTGGAGCGTCAGGAATCCCACAGCGCTAACCTGGAAGAGCAGATCCGTAAGCTCACCAGCGAGGTGGAACGGCACAGCCAGGGCTTGGCCTTGATCGTCAAGGAGCTAAAGCACATCCGCAAGCTGTTGGGGGGATCCTGATGTCTGAGAGGGTTTTTGAGCGCGCCTATCGGCACCTGGATGCGGTGACGGCCCTGTTTGTGGCTGTGCTGCTGATCTCCAACATCGCCTCCACCAAGATCGTGCTCTTGGGGCCGTTTACGTTCGATGGCGGCACCGTCCTTTTTCCCCTCAGCTACATTTTCGGCGACATCCTCACGGAGGTCTACGGCTATGCCCGCTCGCGGCGGGTGATCTGGCTGGGATTTATCTCGGCGGCCCTGATGTCGGCGACCTTGATGATCGTGGGATCCCTGCCGGCAGCCCCCGACTGGCCCTACCAGGAAGCCTACAAACAGATTCTCGGCCTTACCCCGCGCATTGTACTGGCCAGCCTAATTGCCTACTGGAGCGGCAGCTTTGCCAATGCCTATGTGCTGGCCCGCCTGAAGGTGTGGACGCGGGGACGCTGGCTGTGGACACGCACCATCAGCTCCACCCTGGTGGGCCAGGCGGTGGATACGGGCCTGTTTATTCTCATCGCCTTCTGGGGGGTGTTTCCCGGTCTGATGAGCCTCATTGTCTCCAACTACGTGTTCAAGTGTGCCGTTGAGGCGGTCTGTACGCCCCTGACCTATGTCATCACCGGCTGGCTGAAGCAGCAAGAACAGGAAGACTACTTTGACGTGGCAACCGACTTCAACCCTTTCCGAATGCAGTCCGTATCTGGGTAGTTCATTCGTCCATGGCTGCCCCGACGGATATGGCCAAAAGAGGGATCCCAGTTTTGGTATAGTCAGCTAGAAACCGCAGGAGCCCCGCCCTGTACCCCCCTATATCCCCCCGTATACGGGGGGACTGGGGGGCCGGGGGCCGTGCCGGTCAGGCTCGGGAGGAATGCGGACGACGTATAATCGTGACATGGCCCAAGTCCTGACTATCTCCTGCAAACTCAAGGTGTCTGTGTCGCAAGCCGCCAAGCTGGATGCGACCCTGGATGCCTTCGCAAAGGCACTGAACTGCGTGAATGAGAACACACCAGAGAAGATAGTCAACGCCGTCAAGCTCCAATCTCTCTGCTACCGCGAGATTCGTACCCGCTTCGGACTATCCAGCAACCTGGCACAACAGGTGTGCAGAAGGTTAGCCGGTGCCCGCAAGGTTGCCCAGCAGAAAAACCGTCCAGTCAAGGCGTTCAAGTCTGGCTTTGTTACCTACGATGCCCGCATCTTCTCGTTCCGTGAGAAGGACTGGACGGTGTCGCTGACCACCGTTGAGGGACGGGAACGCTTTGAACTGGATATAGGTCACTACCAGCGCGGCCTGCTAGCGGGTTCAAATCCCAAAGCAGCCACGTTGGTCAAGCGCCAAGGCGGCTCCTACTCCATCCAGATTGGCGTGGAGTCTGAGGTGCCGGAGCCGGAGCACGCCGTCAAGGCCATTGGTGTGGACTTGGGTAGGAGAGATATTGCCCACACCTCTGAGGGAGATAACTGGAATGGACAGCAGTTGAACCAGGTCAGAGACCACTACTCCCGTTTGAGAGGGGTTCTCCAACGCAAGGCCAGCAAGGGCACACGCAGTACACGACGTCGGTGTCAGCAACTGCTGCAACGGCTGTCTGGTCGGGAGAGACGCTTTCAAACTTGGGTGAACCACTGCATCTCCAAGTCGATTGTTGCTAGGGCACTGGCCACTCACCGTTTTATTGCCTTGGAAGACCTGACCGGGATCCGGGAGCGGGTCAACCGGCAGCCGCGCAGCAAGACGGAGCGGCGGCGGGCAAACAGTTGGGCGTTCTACCAGTTGCGGCAGTTTGTGCACTGCAAGGCGATGCGGGCAGGGGTGAAGGTTGTGGTGGTTTCGCCGGCCTACAGCTCGCAGACCTGCCACCAGTGCCTGTGGATTGGGCAACGGGAAGGGAAGCATTTTCGCTGTGTGAACCCGGCTTGTGGTTGGGAAGGGGATGCAGATTTGAACGGTGCCAACGTGATTGCACTTTTGGGGGTCGCTGTAAACCAGCCCCCCTACATCCCCCCGCCCCCCTGCCCCCCGTATACGGGGGGTTGGGGGGCTGGAAGGGGGGGCGGTCGGAGCCGGGTAGTTTACAGCGTTATCCTATCTACCCTGCCGCCGGTGCGCAGCGAGCCGGATCAGGTTGGGCAGCCCGGTGTTGTCGGGAGCTTTTATCCAAGACAAGACTTTTGTGAGGGATCCAGACCATGATGCTCATTTTCCAAATTGCTTTGTTGGTGTTGGTGCTTTACAGCTTGCTGTTGGTGGTGGCAGTGCCGGTGCTCTTCAGCTCGGCCAGCGACTGGAGCCGGGCCAAGAATGTGATTTTGGTGGGATCCCTGCTCTGGGTGCTGATGGTGATCGGGGTGGGGGTACTTAGTTTCTTTAAGTGATATCCTTCGACGCCCATCCCCCAGGCTCCTGGACGTTGCAGAGCATCAGGGTTGCGACTGCAAGGTTCTGGGGGCGGGGAAAACTGCGCATCTCCGCACCCGCGTGGGCCTTGAGCGCTCTCGGTAGAAGGGATCCCACCCCTTACAATGGATAGCAATTTAATTTAATCTCATGGCCTTGCTGCTCCCTAGGTCAGCGGCAAGTTGTGCCTACACTGATGTCTTTTGGGAGGTTTGGGTGTTGAGAGCAGTGAAGCGTTCGTGGAGCCTCCGCTTGGCCCGGCTGGGGACGAGGCTGATTTTGGCAGGCTTGTTGGTAGGGGTGCTGTCCCCTTCGGCAGCGGCGCAGTCGGGCCTGGTGATCACCGGCAGCGAAGGGGTACCTGTCCTCAGCTACCGGCTGGATTTTCGCGGCATTCGCGGTCGGTTGGATCGCTATCGCCTGACGATCCCGCCTCAGAACGTGGCGGTGGCAGAGGTGCAGATCAACGGGGATAGAAATTTCGATGCCGTCATCGACCCGGAGAACGTGCGCCTAGAGGTGGAGGGCAAGCCGGTGGAGCTGGCGGAAGTGTACTGGAACGAGGAGTTTCGCTCTTTGGAGGTGGTGGCCCGTCAGCCCATTGCCGCCGGCCAGGAGATCCGCTTGGTGCTCTCCAATGTGCGCAATCCTTCCGCTGCCGGCATCTACCGGGTAGAGGCGCGGGTACGGGGGACAGAGCCCAACCCCCTCTTCCGCAATGTGGGCAACTGGCTCATCACCATCGACGATCCGGAGCGGCTCACTTTCTAAGGGCAGCTCCCTTCGAGCGGGGGAGAGTTTTGAGAGTGGATCCCTGAACAGGGGGTTTCGGGCGTAGCCCTTTTCAGAGACAGGGCAAGGCTGGTGAGGTACTGCGGCATCTCTATCTCCCCTCTCCCTAAGGGAGAGGGGTTGGGGGTGAGGGAAACTCCCCTCCAGACAGTAGCCTGGCGTACTGGGAGAGGCTTTCTTT
>NZ_JANSHG010000044.1:0-16130 GCF_047461555.1 Synechococcus sp. WC101 | reverse complement strand
AGGAAACAGCAGCAGCCCCGACCAGCCGATAAACACGAATCTGTCGCGCTTGAGCCAGTCGTCGACGATGTCGAACCATCCTCGCTCCTGGCGCGCGCGCCCTACTGCGATGGTCATAGGACAATTTTCTCCAGAAAAAGACAACCAACCAAAAATGCAGTGCAGCACCGCCCCCAGCATTTCTGAGCGGCACCGCCCTTCTATCTTACGAAAAATTAATAAATTGCAACACTTCTCAGGATGAGGCTCTGCCCCAGCTTGGCCGGCACAGGGATCCCTTGTGTTTTAGGATGGGAAGGGTTTTGCCGGGATCCGCTTGCCTCAGCAGGACGAGGGTCATCGCAACACGGAGGGCATTGTGGTGCAAGCCAGGATTTTGTTTGCAGCGGCGGAGGCTGCCCCCATTGCCAAGGTGGGGGGTATGGCGGATGTGGTGGGATCCCTGCCCGTCGTTTTGCGCAAGCTGGGGCAGGATGTGCGCATCATCATGCCCCTGTACGGGTTTCTCTGGGACAAGTTCGGCCCGGAACCGGGGCAATACCCCCGCTCCAAGGATCCCATCTGGTCTAAACAGGTCATGGGGCAGGTGGCCGATATTTACGAAAGCGTTTTGCCCGGCACCGATGTGCCCCTCTACTTGGTCAGCCACTATTGTTTTGCTCCCCACCGCATCTACTACGGCGAGGACGAGTTCTGGCGCTTTACTTTTTTTGCCAACGCCGTGGCTGAATTTGCCTGGACCTACTACCCTTGGAAACCCAACATCATCCACTGCCACGACTGGCACACCGGCATGATCCCGGCCTGGATGCACCAGGCTCCCGATATCGGCACCGTCTTTACCATCCACAACCTGGCCTATCAGGGGCCTTGGCGTTGGCAACTGGAACGCATGACCTGGCTGCCCTGGTATTTTTCCGCCCACAACACCATGGCTGCCGGGATCCTCTACGCCGACCAAGTGAATACGGTTTCGCCCACCTACGCCATGGAGATCCGCACCAGCCTCCATGGAGAGGGCCTCCAGGATCTGCTGGCCTGGAAAGGGGAGCGCCTGCGGGGGATCCTGAACGGCATCGACACCGAGAAGTTCGATCCCCGCACCGATCCCGCTCTCGAGGCCAACTTCAGCATCGACGACCTCAGCGGCCGGGCGGTGAACAAGGCGGCGCTCCAGTCTCGCTTGGGTTTGACCGTTAACCCCGACGTGTTCTTGATGGGCATGGTAGCGCGTTTGGTGGAACAAAAGGGGATCGATCTGCTTATCCAAACCCTGGATCGCTTTTTGGCCTATAGCGATTCACAATTTGTCTTGCTGGGCAGCGGGGAAGCCTACTACGAGGGGCGGATCCGGGAGATGGCCGAGCGGCACCCGGGCAGAATGGCCTATCAACAGGGTTACCAGCCGCAACTGGCTCAGTTGATCTATGGAGGAGCAGACGTCTTTTTGATGCCCAGCCGCTTTGAGCCCTGTGGCATCAGCCAGATGATCGCCATGCGCTACGGCTGTGTGCCCATTGCCCGCCGCACGGGAGGGCTGGTGGATACGGTCAGCCATCACATTCCCAGCAAGGGGATCGGTACGGGCTACTGCTTTGATCGCTACGAAGCCCTGGACTTCTACACCTGCTTGGCGCGGGCTTGGGAGGCCTTTCAGCACAAAGACACTTGGCAGGCGCTGCAAAAGCGGGGCATGGCCACCGACTTCAGTTGGCAGCGCTCGGCGCTGGAATACCTGCGCCTGTACGAGCTGATTATGAACTTGCCGCTGAGGCCGGAAAAGACCTCCTCTGAGAATCAGCCCGCCCCCACTTAGCTCTACTCCGTCCAAACAGCCAGCCTCCCAGCAACTTCTGGCTGAGGGGATCCCTGAGCTGCGGCGGAGGCACCCAGAGTGAGATAAAGTAGAACGGGTTAACGAGGTTTTGAGGACTGCCTGCCAATGTTCGGACGACGTCCCGCTGTTATTGGCCAAGGTCGGCGCCAAGACGCCACTGTCCAAGGGCTCAACTTTCTGCGCCGTTCTTGGGCGCGGTTGGCTTTCGGCTTGTTGCTTGGCCTTGTCCTGGGCGTCGGCTCGACTCTCTGGGCCACGGCTCAAGAGCTGCCCCCTGGCCAGCAGCTCATTCCCAACCCGCAGCAGTTTCGGGCCCTAGAACAGCCCAACAATGCCCTCAGCGTGTTGCGGGCTGAACAACTGGCTGCCGAAGCCGATGCCGCCATCCAAGCGCAAAACTACGACCGGGCCATCGAGCTGCTGCAACAGGTGTTCAACGCCTACAACCAGCGCTCCAACTACCACCAAGATCTCTCCCGGGCTTTTGCCGGGATCCAAAACCGCATCTCCGAAGAGCAGCGGGAGCTGGCCCGCGTTGCCGCCCAGGCCCGAGATGAGGCTGCCTACAATCTGGCCGTGGTCTATCGGGCTGCCGGGCGCCCCGAGGAGGCCGTAGCCTGGCTGATTCAGGTCATCAAGAGCCAGACCCCAACCCGGGAGCTAGGCACCCAGGCCTACCAGCAGCTTCTGGAGATCGGCTTCGTCAGCACCCCCTTCCCCTAGCGCTCCTCTCCCAGATGCCGGTAGAAAGCCAGCGCTGTTTGCCCGTAGGCCCGCTGGTCAAAGCGCAGCAGGGATCCCACCTGGTCGGGCAGCTCGTGGCTGCTGCGGTGCTCGACGATCAAAGTTCCGCCTGGCTTGAGGAGGGGCGGGATCAGCGGCAGCAGGGGGGCATACAGACCCGCCTCGTAGGGGGGAGCAAAGTAGACGTAATCAAAGGGATCCAAACCCAAGCCTCGGCTGAGCAGCTTGCGGGCATCTCCCTGGATGACCTGGAAAGATTGCCCCGGCTGCGCCACCTTGGCCCAGTTGGCTCGGATGATGCGACAGGCAGGGGCGGCGATCTCGATCCCGGCCACAAAGGCCGCCCCATGGCACAGGGCCTCTGCCCCCACTGTGCCGGCTCCACAGCAGAGATCCAGCCAGCGACAGCCCTCCACCTGCCCCCGCAAGATGTTGAACAGGGCCTGCCTCACCCGCCCAGGGGTGGGTCGAGTGCCCAGGCCGGCAGGGGTCTGCAGCGCTCGTTTGCCGCTGATACGCAGGCCCATTAGTGTTAGGGGGAGGGAGTCGGTGTAGGCAACTGGCCGGTTAACCCGCTGCGCTGGGCGGCACGATCCCGTTCCATCTGGATCTGCTCCACCAAAGCTTCAGGCAACTGGGCAGCAGCCTGCAGGGCTTGGTCGAAAAGGGGAACTGCCTCCCGGTCTTGGCCCTTGGCAACCAAAATTTGCGCCTTGAGGTAGTAGAGCTCAGGGTTGTTGCAGGAAGCAGCAATGGCCCGCTCCACCGCCTCCAGCGCCTCGTCAAAGCGTTTCATATCCCGATAGGCCAGGGCTTGGCCGCGGTAGGACAAATAGTCAGGCGCTGCCAGGCGAAATTGATTCAACGCTTTCTCCCGATAGGTCAGCAGCAAATCCATATAGCCGTTGAGGAGATTCAGCTCTGGGTCGCTGCTGTCCACGGCCTGGGCGGCCCGGATGGACGCAAACAATTGATTGAGGGTGGGCAATGCCTTGGGCAGCCCGATCACCACCCCCTCCCGCACCACAGTGTTGGCCGCCTCCAGCCCATAGCCCACGCCCTCATACAGGTTGCCGCGCAAGGGATCCGTCTTTTTCAGCTCGGCAGCCACTTGTCGGGTTTGGGTGGCCAACTGGGCAAAAGCATCCAGATCCCCCTCCTGGTAGGCCAGCGCCGCCAACAGGGCATAGACCATTGGCTCGTCGGGGGAAGCTTTCTTGGCTATTTCCAGCTTCTCTCGGCTCTGGGTGTAGCGGCCTGCGCAGAAAAACTCCTCAAACGCCGCAGCCACCTCAGGGCTGATGGGGCGGGCATTGGCCCCGCTGCGAAAAGGATCCTGCGCCCAAACCGGCAAGGCGGATCCCCACACCCAACACAGGATCCCTGCGAGCTTGGCCCCTCTGCCGAACTTGTCGCTTCTCATCCCCTGGCCTCAGCACCCACTACGAACTTTTAGCGAATCGACGCGTCCTTGACCTGCTCTTCAGCGCAGCATTTGCGCAATCGCAGCAATGGCTGCGTCCTGAACCAACTCATTGGTCTCGTGGGCCAGGAGAGCGTGCAAGGGATCCAGGGCGCGCGGATCCCCGATTTGGCCGAGGGCGCGGGCTGCCGCCTCCCGCACCGCCGGCTCGCCGTCAGAAAGCTTGGTCAGCAAAGCCGGCACCGCCTCAACTGCACGCATTTGACCCAACTGATAGATGGTTTGCAGTTGGGCCTCAAGAGGGGTTGTCGCAGCTGTAGGAACAGAGCCGTACACAGAGATGCCAGGAGAGTAGCCGTAGGAGCCCCGGCCCGCCATGGCGATGGCCGAAAGGGCCTGCAACGCCTCTAGGGCATGATACCGCTCTGCCTCGTTCATATGCGGCAATTGGGCCACCAGGTTGTCAAAGGCTTGCTGTACAGGGTCAGCAGCCGCAGCCTGTTGGACAATGCGAGCAAGGTTTTGGTCGGCCCGCATCTGTTGCCAAGACTGGAGCATCGCCAAGCCGGCAACCACCAAAGCAGCATCGGCCAAAACAGCCAGCAGTGCCATCCCGCCCCAAATCTTGCTGCGACGGCTGAGCTTTCGCATCTGCTTATCCAGGTAGACGAAAGCCTGGTGCTGCCGCTCCCAAAAGTCAGGGGCCACCTGCAGAGTTTGGGCGCTCAGATCAGGAGACAGAAGGTTTTCCTCGCGGGCCACCTCCAAGCTTTGCAGCCTCTGGTTTAGGCGAGAAAAGTGTTTCGTCCAGAGCCAAGTAAACATCAGATCCCATCCTCTCTCCGAGCCTGCCAATGGAGCCAAATCTCCCTGACACAGCAATCTAGGGACTCGTGCTTGCATCCGTTAAGCGACAGGATAACAAAAGCCTCGGCCCCCCACCACCCGCTCTCGAGCGAAAAAGCGCAGCGCGGAAGCAAGCCATGGCTGCGGTGAAGCGCTCGGTGGTGACCCCCCCATAGACAGCCGCCCGCACCTTAGGCAGGCGGGAGCATAATCCGCTCCGAAAGACCTAGGAACACCGGGTACTGAGCACAGCCGAGCACCGTTCAGCGCTGCATCGAGATCGTCATCCTTCTCTAAGCGATCTTTCTGGCAACGAAGCAATTTTCGGCCCGGCGGCATTTCCCGCCGGAGCAGCATCGCGTTTGCGCCAGCAGACTGTGGGCCCTACGCAGTTGGCTGGACGGACAAAACAACCTGTCTTGTCCACTTCCAGTTCCCCAAACAGAGGATTCCCAGGGGCAACCGAATCCTGGCAGATTCCTTACAATCTACGCTCAGATCAGCTCGCTTACCGGGAAGCGATCCAGCAGTTTTTGGGCTTCGCGAGCGTTTTCCCGCAACTCGGCTGGCAGATGGGGTATGTAGGGAATCTGGGAGAGCAAATCCAGCGTGCGGCGAATCAGGCGCACAATATCCCCAGCATCCAGGTTGGTGCTGGCCTCTAGCTGTTCCCAAGGGATCCCTTGCGCCCAGTGTTCCACGATCCCGGCCAAGCCAGGCTCAAACCCAATCGGCACGTGAAACACCTGGTGTTGCCGCTGGCTGCGGAACAGTTGCCGCCGCAAGCCTCGTAAGCCATGCAGCACATCCTCGACTAGCCCGGAAGTACGCAGCCGGCTGTAGGTACCCGAACGGGGAGGCTCGGCCACCAGGGCAGCGATCACCCCAGCGAAGTGATGGGGAGCACAGCCTAGACATTCGCCAGATAGCAAAGCCAGCGCCAGCCAGAGCTCGTTATCTCCCCGCAGAGCGGCTACCACCTCTCCGCTGGCGGTAGGTTGATACTCCCGCAAACAGTCGAACTCCTGCAACACCCCCACCAAGGCCATAAATTGCTGCCAGCGCAACTCCTGTACCGAGTCGCTTTGCCGCTCCAGGTGCTGCAGACGCTTGCGCAGGCGCTGGCGCTTTTCCTGTAAACCCAGCAGCTTTTTCCCAACCCTGTGGGCAGGGTTTGCGCGGATGCGGGCTTCCAGGGCGCGGATCTTTTCCTCTTGGGCTTGGATGTGGGGAAAGGCCAATAGGCGCAGGGTGGGATCCGGCTCGGCTTCTCGCTGTTTGAGCAGGTAGCGCAAGATGCGCCGCTCTTCCCGCCGTTGCGCCTGCACTTTCTCGTAGCGGGCGATGTCTTCGTCGGAAATACCCTCCAAGAGGCGGTCGATCTCTTCCAGCTCGGCGCGAGTGCGCTGGAGCTCCTGTTGTTCGGGCAACCTTTGCAGCGAGAGCAAATACTGGCCAAAGCTGCGGTTGATGAGATCCCGGGCCGCCTCCAGAGAGTGCTTCTGCAGCAAGTTCAGCACCATGCCATAGGTGGGGGTAAACTGGCTCACCAGGGGATCCGCTCCTGCCGTGGCCAGCCGCGCTGCCTCTTGCGCCCCCTCAAAGGGAGATTGCAAGGTCACCACATGCCCAATCACATCTTTGCCCCGCCGTCCAGCCCGCCCTGACATTTGCATAAACTCAGAGGCAGTTAGAAGGCGATGGCCGTTGTCGGTGCGCTTGGAGAGGGAGGAAATCACCGTCGTGCGGGCGGGCATGTTGATCCCGGCAGCCAGCGTCTCGGTGGCAAAAACTAGCTTCACCAGCCCCTGCTGAAACAGGTGCTCGACCAGGCCCTTCCAGGCGGGCAACAGGCCGGCATGGTGGGCGGCAATCCCCCGGTAGAGGGCATCCAGTTGATCCCGGCGCACTGCCTCTGGCATTTCCTGGCAGAAACGGTCGATCTGCTCGGCCAACTGCCGCCGCTCTTCTTCAGAGCCAATTAAGTCCAAGTTTCCCAAACTGGCCACCGCCAGGTCACAGCCCTTGCGGCTGAAGATGAAATAGATGGCCGGCAGCATATCCCGTCGGCGCAGGTTTTCCACCACCTGGGCCATATCCGGTACTTCTCCGTAGGGAGCCTGGCCTGACTTGGAGGGCTTGCTTCTCAGGCGGCGATTGCAAACCCACTGGCCTGACTCGGTTTGCTCCAGCAGGGGGAACAGCCCTTTGCGATTGGCAAAGTGAAATTGCAGCGGCACTGGGCGATGGCTGGAATCGACAAGTCGCGTGGGGCCATGCACCTGGTTCATCCAGTCAGTAAGCTGGTCGCTGTTGGCCAGGGTGGCCGAGAGGGCAACAAGCTGGATGTGGGCAGGGCAGTAGATAATTGCCTCTTCCCAGACAGTGCCCCGCTGTTGGTCGTTCATGTAGTGGCATTCGTCCAGGATCACCGCCTGCACGTCCCGCAAGGGATCCCGGCTTAGAGCCTCCGCCTCTTCCCACGCATCCCTCTCGCTGCCGTAGGGCCCGCGCTGGACAGCCAGAGAGAGCGGCGTGCCGTAGAGCATATTGCGGAAGATCTCGGTGGTCATCACCAAGATCGGCGCTTCCCGGTTGATGGAGATGTCGCCGGTGAGGAGGCCAACCCGCTCCGGGCCGAATTGCTGGCTGAAATCGCGAAACTTTTGGTTGGAAAGAGCCTTCAGAGGGGTTGTGTAGAAAACCCGCTTGCCTTGGGACAAGGCTCGGTGGATGGCATACTCTCCAATCAGGGTCTTGCCGGATCCTGTAGGTGCACAGACCACCACCGATTCCCCAGCGGCCAGAGCTTGAATCGCTTGGATCTGAAACTCATCCAGCTCAAAAGGGAAAAGCCTGCGCAACTCGTCCAGCAAGTCGGTCGCCGGAGAGAGAAGCAAGTTCATGGGATCTGAAAAATCAAAAACAACCTAAAAGCTAGCCACCTTGCTGCTGCTTGTGTGCTATACCCTTCAGGATACAAGCTTGACTTGGGTGTTGGCTCCGGGTTGCGGGCCCTGAAGCCTGGGCAATGCTAAAATGGGGTGCCGTTGCCGGGTGCCATCGTGCTGGTTGTTATCGACAACTACGACAGCTTCACCTACAACCTGGTGCAATACCTGGGGGAGCTAGGCGCAGGGGTACGAGTTTTTCGCAATGACGAGATTTCAGTGGCCCAGCTGCGCCAGATGCGTCCCCAGGCGGTTGTCATTTCTCCAGGGCCAGGACGGCCCGAAGATGCCGGCATCTCGCTGGAGTTGATCCGCGAGCTGGGGCCGGAGCTGCCGATTTTGGGCGTCTGTCTGGGTCACCAGTGCATTGGACAGGTCTACGGCGGTCGGATCGTGCGCGCACCTGAGCTGATGCACGGCAAGACTTCCCTCATCTATCATCGAGGGGTGGGAGTGTTTGAGGGGCTGAGCCAGCCTTTTGTTGCAACTCGCTACCACAGCTTGGTGATTGAGGCTTCCACCTGTCCTGACGAACTAGAGGTGACGGCCCAAACCCAGGACGGCATCATTATGGGGATCCGCCACCGCCGCTATCTTCATGTGCAGGGCGTGCAGTTCCACCCGGAGAGCATTTTGACCGCGGAGGGCAAACGCCTGCTGAGCAACTTCCTGCGCTTGGCCCAGATCCCTACCTCGGGATTGCTCCAGCCGGCGGCTGCCGTCGTCGCGTCAGGGATCCCGTGCCCATGAAGCGTCGCCAACTTTTGCAAGCCAGCGCCGGCCTGCTGGGATCCCTTGCCGTAGGGGGTCAGCGGGCGGGTGCTCAAACAGGGGGATCCCTGGAGTTCACCCCCCAGAGCCTGCAACTGACCTGGCTGCACCACAGTTGCGTTTTGTTCGAGGGGGAGGGCAAGCGCTTTCTGGTCAACCCCTTCCGCCCGGCGGGCTGTACAGCCGGCTACCCTGCTCCCAGCGTTGCTGCCGATCTGGTGCTGCTCAGCAGCCGTCTCCTGGACGAAGGGGCTTTGGACGTGGTGCCGGGCAACCCCAGGGTGCTGTTTCAGCCGGGGGACTACTTCATCGACGGGATCCGCGTGCAGGGGGTGCGCATGCCGCGGGGCCCCCGCTTTGGCCTCAACGTGGGCTGGCGCTGGCGCATGGCCGGGATCGACATTGTCCATTTGGGAGGGGCACTGCAGCCCATTGGCCGGGAACAGTCCATCCTGCTGGCTCGCCCTGACCTGTTGCTGGTGCCGGTGGGGGGTGGGCCGAAAAACTACGATCCCGCCGCGGCCAAGGCGGCCATCGAAGCGCTGCAGCCCAAGTTGGTCATCCCGACTATGTACCGCACCGCCGCCGCCGAGGAGTCCCAGTGCGAGCTGCAGCCTCTAGAAGCGTTTTTGCGCCTCTTTCCCGCCGCTGCCGCGCAACCTGCCCTCAGCAACCCCTTGCTGCTCTCGGCCCAGGCCCTGCCCAGCCAAGGGATCGCCATCCTGTTCTTTGAGGAGTAGGGCCATGAGGCGCAGGCGGTGGGCTGTAGGTGTCGGGTTGGGATCCCTGCTGCTAGGCGGTCTGGAGCTCTATGGGTACAGCTTGCCGGCAGATCCCCAGGCTCTGGCCACTGCCAACCCGCTGCGGCTGCAGTTGGCCCTCTGGCTGGGGAAAGACGCCAACGCCGTTGAGGAGCGGGGCAAGACGGCTCTGTTCTTCGTAGAAAGCGGCCTCAACACCCGCCTTTTGCTGGCTGCCGGGGCGGATCCCAACCGGTTGGATCGCGGCGGGGCCAGCCCCCTGCACCAGGCTGCCCGCCTGGGCAACGCTGAGGTCACCCAAGCCTTGCTGGAGGGAGGGGCTGACGTCAACGCCTGCTTCGGGGCCGGCGGCTTGGCCCTGCATTTTGCCGCTTGGTCGGGCAACCCTGAAGTGGTGCGGCTGCTGCTGGAACATGGCTCTGAGATCGACGAGCCGGACGGCTACGGCCTCACCCCTTTGCAAATTGCCCAGGACATGCGCCGCTGGGAAGCGGCGATTCTGCTTTCCCAATGGCCCCGCCCCAACCATAAGGACAATCCCTGAGCCAGCCCTACCACCCCAGCACCCAGGCGAAGATCAAAGGCGCCACGATGGTGGCATCCGACTCGATGACGAACTTGGGTGTGTCGACCCCTAACTTGCCCCAGGTGATCTTCTCGTTGGGCACCGCCCCCGAGTAGGAGCCGTAGCTGGTGGTGGAGTCGCTGATCTGGCAGAAATAGCCCCACAGAGGGATCCCCTTGCGGCCCAGGTCTTGGTGCAGCATGGGCACTACGCAGATGGGAAAATCCCCGGCAATGCCGCCGCCAATTTGGAAGAAGCCGATGGAGCACTCTGCCGAGGTGCGCGTGTACCAGTCCGCCAGGTGGATCATGTACTCGATGCCCGTGCGGACGGTATGGACATGGCGGATCTCGCCGCTGATGCAGTGGGCAGCGTACATGTTGCCGGTGGTGGAGTCCTCCCAGCCCGGTACGTAGATGGGCAAGTCGGCCTCCATGGCCGCATAGACCCAAGAATCCCGCGGATTGATCTGGTAGTAGGGCTCCAGCCGGCCGCTGCGCAGGATGCGGTAGATGAACTCGTGCGGGAAGTAGCGCTCCCCCGCCTGATCGGCAGCCGTCCACTCTTCCAGCAGAGCTTTTTCCAGGCGCCGCATCGCCTCTTCTTCGGGAATGCAGGTATCGGTTACCCGGTTCAGGTGCCGCTCCAGCAGCTCCTGCTCCTGCTGCGGGCTGAGATCGCGGTAGTGGGGCACCCGCTCGTAGAAGTCGTGGGCGATGAGGTTAAAGATGTCTTCCTCCAGGTTAGCGCCGGTGCAGGAGATGGCGTGCACCTTGTTCTGCCGAATCATCTCGGCCAGAGAAAGGCCCAGCTCTGCCGTGCTCATGGCGCCGGCCAGGGTCACCATCATCTTGCCGCCTTTCTCCAGGTGAGCAGCGTAGCCCTTGGCGGCATCCACCAGGGCGGCGGCGTTGAAGTGGCGAAAGTGATGCTTAAGAAATTGGCTGATAGGACCTTTGGCCACTGCTTCTGCGGTTATCATGGTTGGGTTTCTAAGCAAGGCGGGTTCGCCTTCCCAAGGCACAGACTTCGTATCATAGCCAAACCTAAGAGCGCTGGCAAGCTTTTAGGGATCCCTTCAACCTTTTGTTTTGGACATTGCCGGCATGGCCATTGCTCTAGAGTACGTTCGCGAGATCTACTATCGGCCGCTGCTGCAGTTGGTGTACGAGGCGCAAACGGTGCATCGGCAGCACCATCCGCCTGGCCGGGTTCAACTCTGCGCCCTGGTCAACATCAAGTCGGGCCGCTGCCCGGAAGACTGCGCCTATTGCCCCCAAAGCGCCCGCTACTCGACAGGGATCGAGACCTACCCCTTGATCTCGCTGGAGTCGCTGCGTCAGCAGGCCATGGCCGCCCAAAGGGCCGGCGCCACCCGGCTGTGTATGGGCGCTGCCTGGCGGTCGGCCCCGGCAGGGGAGGCGTTTGAGCGGGTGTTGGAGATGGTGCGCCTGGTGCGCAAGCTGGGGATGGAAGCCTGTGTCACCCTGGGGATGGTGTCGGCTGCCCAGGCGCAGCAATTGGCGGCGGCGGGTCTGACGGCCTACAACCACAATCTGGACACCTCGCCGGCGTTCTACCCCCGCATCATCACGACGCGCACCTATCGGGATCGCCTGGAGACACTGGCCCATGTGGCGGCAGCCGGCCTGCAGATCTGCTGTGGCGGCATTGTCGGCCTTGGGGAAAGCGACGAAGACCGCATCGGCCTGCTGCACGTTCTGGCCAACCTGACGCCGCCCCCCACTTCAGTGCCCATCAACGCTTTGGTTCCCGTGGCCGGCACGCCCCTAGGCCAGCTTCCCCCGCCCGATCCGCTGCTGCTGGTGCGCACCATCGCCACGGCCCGCCTGCTGCTGCCCACCGCCCAGATCCGGCTCTCGGCAGGGCGAAAAAACCTGTCCGAGAGCGAGCAGGCGTTGTGCTTCTTGGCGGGGGCCAACTCCATCTTCACCGGGGAAAGGTTGCTGACCACGCCCAATCCGGGCCAGGCTGCCGATGCGGCTTTGCTCGAGAAGCTGGGCCTGCAACCTCTGTAGAGGCATCTCCCCTTGCCCTTTCGGGATCCCTGCTTGTAACAATCTTTGCAGAAAATCGAACCCTCTTAACCCTGTCGGCAGCCATGCCAGAATGGTGGCGACAGTGTTCTTCAGGGTTGTCACGTCGGGTTCATGTCTCCTGTCAGCACTGCCGAGCCCCTTGCCGAAGTCCAATCCCCTGAGGCGGCTGCTGCTTCTCCTCCCCAGCCCTTGCCGGGGGAGACTGGGGAGCCGTCAAGGGGGGGGTTCTTTTGGGGATCCCTGCGGCGCTGGTGGTCTCGCTGGAAACAAAAGCTGCGCCTGGAGACCCAGTTGCTCTTTGTGGCCACGCTGGTGGTCTCGCTGGTGGTGAGCAGCTTCACCTTCTGGGCCGTCAGCACCGTGCAGCAGGATGCGCGCTTTAACGAAGCCCGCTTTGGCCGGGATCTGGGGCTGCTGTTGGCGGCCAATGTCGCCCCCCTGATCGCAGAAGATCGCATTGGCGAAGTGGCCCAGCTGTCGCGGCAATATTTTGAGAGCACCAGCAGCATTCGCTATTTGCTCTATGCCGACCCGGAGGGGAACATCTACTACGGGATCCCGTTTTCCAACCAGGAGGTGAAAACCTCCCTCAGCCTTACCCGTCGCATCCAACTGCCGGACAACCGCCCGCCTGCCGAGGGTCAGCCGCTGGTGCGCACCCACCTCACCCCTGCCGGGCGGGTGACGGACATTTTTGTCGGCATCTATCATCAGGGCCGCTTTTTGGGCACCCTCGGCCTTGGCATCAACCCCAACCCCGCCCTCGTGCGCTCGACGCAACTGGCGCGGGAGGTCGCGATTGGAGTGTTCTTGGCGGTGTGGGTTCTGGCCATCCTGGGAGCCGTGGTCAACGCCCTCACCATTACTTACCCCATCAAAGCACTGGTCAAGGGCGTCCAGGAGATCACCAAGGGCAACTTCAAGCAGCGCATCGACCTGCCCTTTGGGGGAGAGCTGGCCCAGCTCATCGACAGCTTTAACGAGATGGCGGAGCGGCTGCAGAGCTACGAGGAGCAGAACATCGAAGAACTGGCCGCCGCCAAGGCCAAGCTGGAGACTTTGGTTTTCTCCATCGTCGATGCCGCCATTTTGCTGGACGCTGAGTTTCGCGTACTCTTGCTCAACCCGGCGGCTTCCCGCATGTTCGGCTGGGAGGGCGAGCCTGTTTTGGGCAAGCCCTTGCCGGAGCTGTTGCCCGAGGATCTGCGGCAGCAGTTGGCCCGCCCCCTGATGCAAATTGCCCGCGGGGATCAAGAGGCAGAGGAAATTCGCGTCAACCTCAGCGGCCCCACCAAGCGCGTCATCCGCATCCTGCTGTCGCCGGTGTCGGATCCGCGGCGGCAAAACCTCAAGGGGATCGTGATGACGGTGCAGGACATCACCCGCGAGGTGGAGCTCAACGAGGCCAAGGCCCAGTTCATCAGCAACATCAGCCACGAGCTGCGCACCCCACTCTTTAGCATCAAGTCCTTCATCGAGACCCTCTACGAGTACGGCGAGCAGATGTCGCCAGAGGAGCGGCTGGACTATCTGGAAATTGCCAACCGCGAAACCGATCGCCTCACCCGCCTGGTCAACGATGTGTTGGATTTGTCCCGTCTGGAGTCGGGGAAACAGTACCACTTCGAGGCTGTCGATATTGCAGCGGTGATCGAGCAAACCCTGCGCACCCACCACCTGCAAGCCCGCGACAAAGGGATCCAGTTGCGCAAGTTCGTCGATCCGGATCTGCCCCTGGTGTGGGGCAACTACGATCTGCTGCTGCAAGTGATGACCAATCTCTTGGGCAATGCCCTCAAGTTCACGCCCTCGGGAGGGCTGGTGACGGTGCATGCCCACCCGGTCGTGCAGGCGGATGGATCCCCGCAGGCGGTGCGGGTGGCGGTGGCCGATACGGGCATCGGCATTGCCCCGGAGGATCAGGAGCGGATCTTCGACCGCTTTTTCCGGGTGGAGAACCGCGTCCACACCCTGGAGGGCACCGGCCTGGGCCTGGCCATCGTGCGCAACATCCTGGAGAAACACCACACCCGCATCTGCCTGGAAAGCAAGCTGGAACAGGGATCCACCTTCTGGTTCGACCTGCACCTCTACACCGAAAACGGGCCGCTGGAGTTTGCCGCCCAGCCAGGCGAAACGGATCCCCCCAGTTGCCGCTGGCGGGAGGACTCCCGTCACACCCATCAATCTTGAGGAGCAGAAATGGACAGCCTACCGGCAATTTTTTGGGATTGGGCCTCAGCGCTGCCTGCGGCTTTCGCATTTTTGTGCCGCTGTTGGTGATGAACCTGGCAGCTCGCTCCGGGCATCTGCCGTTGGCTCCCGATCTGCAGTGGATTGGGTCGGAAGAGGCGCTGTCGGTTTTTGCGGTGGCTACCTTTTTCGAGGTTGCTGCCTACTGTGTACCCTGGGTGGATAACCTGCTGGACGTGGTGGCAACGCCGGTGGCGGTAGCGGCCGGGATCCTGGTGATGTCGGCGGCAAGGGATCCCTCTACACTGGAGAAGGTTTTGAGTTGTGAGGGGTTGCTGCCATGCCGCCTCGCTGGCCCCGGAAGCCCTCCCGTCGGGATCCTGAGTTTCGCAAGCTGGATGACCGCTACACCTACGCGGCGCATCTGGCTGTTTTTCTCTGCAGCGCGTCGGGGCTGGTGTTTTTCCAGCAGCTGTATCGGGCGGATTGGCCGTGGCTGCTGCCGCTGTTGGGCGGGTGGGGCCTAGGCCTGGGGATCCACAGCTTCTGGATCTTTTTTGTGGCCCGCTATCCTGCCGATCCGGGTTTGGTGGAGCTCCCCCCCGAAGCCAACGAAGACTCTGCAGAAGCCGGCTAGCGGCCTCCTTCAAGGGGAGCCAGAAGAGAAGAGGCGCTGTCGTCGTTGCCGCTGCAGCAGCAGGGGGGAAAGGTCGCTCTCGTCGTAGATATCCCCCACCAGCTCTTCCAAAATGTCCTCCAGCGTAATGAGGCCGGTGGTGCCGCCAAACTCATCCACCACGATCCCCAGGTGTTGGCGGGAGCGCAGCATCTCTTTGAGCAGCAGGCTGACGCGCTTGGTCTCGGGCACAAAAAAAGGCGGGGACATGGCCTTGGTCACCTCGGCATTGCCCTTTTGCTCCAGGTAGCGCAGGGCCTGCTTGAGGTGGATGACGCCGACGATCTCGTCCTTGGATTCCCCCTGCACGGGGATTCGGGAGTAGCCCGTCTCCAGGCAGAGCTTCACCACATCCTGCAGCGTTTTGTCGTGGGAAATGGTCTCCATTTTTACCCTTGGCTTGGCCACATCCCCAGCCTGGAGCAAATCCAACGCCAGCGCCCCGCGAAACAGGCGCCGTTTTTGCCAATCCAGTAGCCCTCGCTGCCCCAGCACATCGATCAACAGCTCCAAATCCTTGAGGGAAGCGGTGGCTTTCAGCGGCGAGAGCTCCAACAGGTTGAACAGTCTGCTGACAACCCACTCAGAGGCAGCGGTAAAAGGGCGCAGCAGCACCGAGAGGACATGGACAGGCCGCACCACCCAGCGGAACACTGCCAGCGGATGGCTCACCGCCAAAGACTTGGGCGCCACTTCCCCCACCAGGAGCACCAGGATCGTGGTGGGCACGGTGGCGGCCAAAGCTCCAAACTGGGATCCCAGCAGCTCAATAGAGATGGTGGTGGCCAGGGCGGCAATGCCGATGTTGACAAAGTTGTTCACCAACAACAGGGTGGTGATCATCCGTGAGCGCTGTTGTTGAGCCAGTCGATAGAGGCCTTGCGGATCCCCTTGTTCTTCGATCAGGGACTCCAAGCGCAGGTTGTCCATAGCCGTGATGGCGGTTTCCGCTCCGGAGCAGGCCCCTGAGAGGAGAAGCAGAAAAGCCAGGAGGAGGACATTACCCATAGTGCTCGCGGCTACCCAGAGCCGGATACGAGTGATTTGGGCCGAGGGGGAGCAGGGCAGGCCAGTATCTCTTCGTCAACAGGATTCCTACCTTAGCGGTTCTGGCCAAGCGCATCGCCCCCCCAAGGCTCAACACCTCAGAATTGAATTGGCCCCATCTCGCAAGCTTGAGAAAATCTTCAGGGTTCAGATAACTTCAGATAATATCGAAATGGGCTGCCCCGGATCGCTCCAAAAGCTGCCGGTACAGCCTCACAATTTTGTCTTCCACCTCAGCTTGGCTCAGGTGATCCGT
>NZ_JANSHG010000043.1:0-16207 GCF_047461555.1 Synechococcus sp. WC101 | reverse complement strand
GGGCTACTCTATGATGCAGACCAGCCGAACCCTCCACAATCTGGGCAGCAAAGCCGCTTCTAGTGCTGCTCCCTACCAGACCGAGTGCGTCGAATCCCATCAGGAAGCCAATGGCGTTCACTACGGCAAATTTGCCCTGGGGCCACTGGAGCGGGGTCAAGGGATCACGGTGGGCAACGCCCTGCGGCGGGTGTTGCTCTCCAACCTAGAAGGGACGGCAGTAACCGCTGTACGCATTGCCGGGGTGACCCACGAGTTTTCCACGGTGCCGGGGGTGCGGGAAGACGTGATGGAGATCCTACTCAACATGAAGGAGCTGGTGCTGCGCTCCAACGCTCCCGACACGCAGGTGGGCCGTTTGGTGGCACAAGGGCCGGGAGAGGTGACCGCCGAGAAGCTGCAATTGCCCAGCGAGGTGGAAGTGATCAACCCCCGCCATCACATTGCAACCTTGGCGGAAGGGGCGATCCTGGAAATGGAGTTCATGATTGGCCGCGGACGTGGCTACCGTGCCGTCGATTACTCCGACAGCAAATCGATGGCCATCGACTTTCTCCAGATCGACTCCGTCTTCATGCCGGTGCGCAAAGTCAACTACACCGTTGAGGCGGCGCGGGTGGGACAATCTCTGGAAAAAGATCGCCTAATTTTGGAGATTTGGACCAACGGCAGCCTCACCCCCCAGGAGGCCCTCAGCCAGGCGGCTCGCATTTTGGTGGGCCTGTTCTCGCCGCTGCAGGAGGTCAGCTTCGACACCCCGCCAGAGCCCCGGCAAGCTGAGGATAACCAGAAGAACCAGATCCCCATCGAAGAGCTGCAGCTCTCGGTACGGGCTTACAACTGCCTGAAGCGCGCTCAAATCAATACGGTGGCGGATCTATTGGTTTATACCGAAGAGGATTTGCTGGAGATCAAAAACTTCGGCCAAAAATCCGCGGAAGAGGTGGTGCAAGCTTTGAAGAACCGCCTAGGCCTAACCTTGCCCCGCGAAAGGAGCAAGACGTAGAGCCTTGCCGGCTCGCTGCGGCAAAACCGGTCAACATCTCCACAGGACACAAGATAAAAGGCAGAGGCTACTATGCGTCACCGCCGTCGTACCCCTCACCTCAACAAGCCCGCCGACCAGCGCAAGGCCCTGATGCGGGCGCTGACCACGGCCCTGCTGCGGGAAGGGCGGATCACGACCACCAAAGCCCGCGCCAAAGCCATTCGCGCCACCACTGAGAAAATGATCACCCTGGCCAAGGACGGCTCTCTGGCAGCGCGGCGGCAGGCCCTGGCCTACATCTATGACAAGGAGCTGGTGCGCTCCCTGTTTGAGCAAGCGCCGGAGCGCTACCGCGATCGGCCTGGGGGCTACACCCGCATCCTGCGCACGGTGCGTCGACGGGGCGACGGGGCAGAAATGGCGGTCATCGAGTTGGTGTAGGCCCCATGCAGAGCCGTCGCATTGCCCTGAAAATTCAGTACCTCGGCAGCGGCTTTCGCGGCTGGCAGCGGCAAGCGGGCCACCGCACCGTGCAAGGGGTACTGGAGGAGGCGATTGCGTTGCGGGCCGGGCACCCGGTGGCCCTCTACGGGGCAGGTCGCACCGATACGGGGGTTCATGCCTCGGGCCAGGTGGCCCACTTCGACACCACCTCTGGCATCCCGCCGACGGAGTGGGCGCGGGTGCTCAACGACTGTCTGCCGGAAGATGTGGTGGTATTGGCTTCCGCTCAGGTGCCCGATTTCTGGCATGCCCGCTTTTCGGCTCGCTGGCGCCGCTATCGCTACTTGATCCTGAACCGGGAGCTGCCGGATGTGTTCTGGCGCCTCTTTAGCTGGCAGGTGCGCTGGCCTTTGCAGGTGGAGCCGATGGCGGAGGCCCTCAACTCTCTTCTGGGCGAGCACAGCCTAGAAGCCTTTCGCCGCCGGGGATCCGACCGGCCCCACTCGCGGGTGCAGGTGCAGGAGGTGCTCTGCCAGCGGCTGGGGGATCTCATCAGCATCGAGGTGCAGGCCAGCGGCTTTCTCTACCGCATGATGCGGCTGCTGGTGGGATCCCTGGAGGTGGTGGGCCGTGGCGAGATCAGCCCACAACAATTTGTCCACCTCTGGCAACACAACGACTGGAGCCGGATGCGCACCCGCTACAGCGCCCCTCCGCAAGGGCTGTGCCTGGTGGATGTGGGCTATGCTGGGGATCCCTTTGGCCGCCGCTTCGCTCACTCGCCGCCCTTTTGGGCCTTGCCCCTGCAGGGGTTGCCCAAAACCCCCGATTGGTCGGCGGCTTTGTGTGTTTCTTCCCTGGCCTAGGCGTTTTCTTGTCCATTCCATATTCCATTCTGCGGTTGATGTCATCCTTGGCTGCCATGAACACAACTCCCGTTCCTCCCCCCGAAACTCTAACCCCTCGCTGGTATCTGGTGGACGCTGCCAACCAGCGCCTCGGCCGCTTGGCCGTGGTTGTGGCCAAGCTCCTGCGGGGCAAGCACAAACCCAACTTCACCCCTCACCTGGATACGGGGGACTACGTGATCGTGATCAACGCCGAGAAAGTGGTGGTCACCGGCAAAAAGCGCACCCAAAAGCTCTACCGCCGCCACTCTGGCCGTCCCGGCGGCATGAAAGTCGAGACTTTTGCCCAACTGCAAGCTCGCCTGCCGGAGCGGGTGATTGAGAAAGCAGTGAAGGGGATGTTGCCCCACACCCGCCTGGGCCGGCGGCAATTCACCAAGCTAAAAGTGTACGCCGGGCCCCACCACCCCCACGAGGCCCAGCAACCTCAGGTTTACCCCATCCACACGATCCCAGGAGCCAAAGTATGACCCAAGCAGCCAGCAGCCAACGAGCCGTCTACTGGGGAACCGGACGCCGCAAAACGGCTGTCGCCCGCGTGCGCCTGGTGCCCGGCACCGGCAAGCTGATCATCAACGACAGGCCCGGCGACCAATACCTGCAATACCAGGAGGCGCTACTGGCCAGTGTGAAAGCGCCGTTGGAGCTCCTCGGCCTAGAGAACTCCTACGACATCTTGGTGCGGGCTCATGGCGGCGGCGTCCACGGTCAGGCCGATGCCATCAAGTTGGGCGTGGCGCGCGCCCTCTGCGAGGTGGATCCGGCTAACCGCGGCCCCCTCAAGACAGAGGGCTACCTAAAACGGGATCCGCGCGCCGTGGAACGGAAGAAATATGGCCTACGCAAGGCCCGCAAGGCTCCCCAGTACTCGAAGCGCTAGGGATCCCTGCCATTGCTTTTTCAAGTTAGATGTTGATAGACAAGGGTATAGGAACAGGCCCAGAGGAGGAGATTGCCATGCCCAAAAAAGGAATACACCCCCAGTGGTATCCCGAAGCCAAAGTCATCTGCAACGGCGAAGTGGTGATGACAGTGGGATCCACCAAGCCGGAGCTGAAGGTCGATGTTTGGTCGGGCAACCATCCCTTTTTCACCGGCAGCCAGAAGATCATTGACAGCGAAGGCCGCGTGGACAAGTTCATGCGCAAGTACGGCATGGGCGGCAAGAAAGCTAAGTAGCCGAGCTTCAATCTGAGTTTCTTTTCTGCCTTGCTGGGCATTGCTGTGAGTCTTCGCTGACACTGGATCTATGGCCTCTGCTCAACTCATCGAGCAGCTTAAAAACGTTGAAGCCACCTTTCAGGAGCTGACGGTACGTCTGGCCGATCCCGATGTGGCGACCGATCCGGCTGAGCTGCAGCGGATTGCCAAGGCCCGCTCCTCCCTAGAAGCCACCGTCCAGACCTTTCACGAGTGGCAAAAGCTCACTCGCGAGCTGAAGCAGACGGAAGAGCTGCTGCGGGAGGTGGCTTCCGACGACCCAGAGCTGGAGGCGATGGCCAGGGCAGAACTGGAGCAACTGCGCGTCCGCCAAGAACAACTGGAGGAAAAGCTGACCCTGCTGCTGCTGCCCCGGGATCCCAACGACGAGAAAAACATTATGTTGGAAATCCGCGCCGGCACCGGCGGCGAGGAGGCGGCCCTGTGGGCGGCGGATTTGGCCCGCATGTACACCCGCTACGCCGAGAAGATGGGCTGGTCGGTGCGCCTGGCCAGCCTCTCGGAAGGAGAGATGGGAGGCTACAAAGAGGCCATCCTGGAAATTCGCGGGGATCAGGTCTACAGCAAGCTGAAGTTCGAGGCCGGCGTGCATCGGGTGCAGCGGGTGCCCGTGACAGAGGCCCAGGGGCGCGTCCACACCTCGACGGCCACGGTGGCGGTGATGCCGGAAGTGGACGAGGTGGAGGTGGTGATCGACCCGAAGGACATCGAGATCAAGACGGCGCGCTCCGGCGGGGCGGGCGGCCAAAACGTGAACAAGGTGGAAACGGCGGTGGACCTCCTCCACAAGCCCACCGGCATCCGCGTGTTTTGTACCGAGGAGCGCTCCCAGCTGCAGAACCGGCAGCGGGCGATGCAGATTTTGCGGGCCAAGCTCTACGAGATGAAGCTGCAGGAGCAACAGGCCTCCATCAGCTCCGCCCGTCGCATGCAGGTGGGAACGGGATCGCGGTCGGAAAAAATTCGCACCTACAACTACAAAGACAACCGGGTTACCGATCACCGCCTCAACCAGAACTTCCTGCTCGAGCCAATTTTGGAAGGGGAGCTGGACGAGTTGATCCAGGCTTGTATTGGCCTATACCAAAAAGAGCTGTTGGCGGAGCTATCCTGAGGGAGCAGAGCTGGCTGCTGCCGAGCTGGCGGTAGAATGAATACCCACATCGAGTGACCTAAGGAATCCTCCCCATGCTGGCCGAGTACCGCCAACATGCTGCTGCCCGCGCGGCTCAAGGGATCCCGCCGCTGCCCTTGAACGCCGCCCAGACCAGCCAGGTGTGCGAGCTGCTCAAGGATCCCCCCGCCGGCGAAGAGGCCTTTTTGTTGCATCTGCTTACAGAGCGGGTGCCGCCGGGGGTGGACGAAGCGGCCTATGTGAAGGCGGGCTTTTTGGCCGCTGTGGCTAAGGAAGAAGTGCACTCGCCCCTCATTACCCCCCTGCGGGCGGTAGAGCTCTTGGGCACGATGCTGGGGGGCTACAACGTCCAGGTGTTGCTGGAGCTGCTGCAGGATGAGCGACCGGAAATTGCCACCGCAGCGGCCCGCGCCCTCAGCCACACGCTGCTGGTTTTCGACGCCTTCCACGACGTGCTGGAGCTGAGCCAAGCGGGCAACGCCTATGCCCGACAGGTGCTCCACTCTTGGGCGGAAGGGGAGTGGTTCACCGCCAGGCCGCCCCTGGCCGAGGCGATCACGGCGACGGTGTTCAAAATTGCCGGCGAGATCAACACCGACGACCTCTCCCCGGCCGCCCACGCCACCACCCGCCCCGATATTCCCCTTCATGCCCAGAGCATGCTGGAATCGCGGGCGCCGGGAGCGATAGCAGCCATTGCCGAGCTGAAGCGCCGCGGCCATCCGGTGGCCTTTGTGGGGGATGTGGTGGGCACGGGATCTTCCCGCAAGTCCGCCCTTAATTCCCTGCTCTGGCACATCGGCCACGACATTCCCTATGTGCCCAACAAGCGGGCCGGCGGGGTGATTCTGGGGGGCACGATCGCGCCCATTTTCTTCACCACCGCCGAAGATGCCGGCGCCCTGCCCATCCAGTGCGATGTCTCCTGCCTGGAGACGGGCATGGTAGTGACGATCTACCCCTACGAGGGCGTTATCCGCTCTGAGGATGGCCAAGTCCTCACCACCTTTTCCCTGCAGCCTGTGACGCTGCCCGACGAGGTGCGGGCCGGGGGCCGCATCCCTCTCTTGATTGGCCGGGCCCTTACCGACAAAACCCGCCAGGCCCTGGGGCTGGATCCCTCCCCCCTGTTCATTCGCCCCACCCCGCCCGCCGACACGGGCAAGGGCTATACCCTGGCCCAGAAAATCGTCGGCAAAGCCTGCGGGCTGCCCGGAGTGCGCCCCGGCACCAGTTGCGAGCCGCTGATCACCACGGTGGGATCCCAGGACACCACCGGCCCCATGACCCGCGACGAGCTCAAGGAATTGGCCTGTCTGGGCTTCAGCGCCGACCTGGTGCTGCAGAGCTTCTGCCACACCGCCGCCTATCCCAAGCCGGTGGATATCCAGGTTCACAAAGAGCTGCCCGACTTTTTTGCCTCGCGGGGAGGTGTCGTCCTGCGGCCGGGCGACGGCATCATCCACTCCTGGCTCAACCGCATGCTGCTGCCGGATACTGTTGGCACCGGGGGCGACTCCCACACCCGCTTCCCTTTGGGCATTTCCTTCCCGGCTGGCTCTGGGCTGGTGGCCTTTGCCGCCGCCATGGGGGTGATGCCCCTGAATATGCCGGAGTCGGTGCTGGTGCGCTTTAAGGGGGAACTGCAGCCCGGGATCACCCTGCGGGACATTGTCCACGCCATCCCCTACGTGGCCATCCAGCGGGGGCTGCTCACCGTCGAGAAGCAGGGCAAGAAAAACGTCTTTGCCGGGCGAATTATGGAGATCGAGGGCCTGCCCAACTTGAAGGTGGAGCAAGCCTTCGAGTTCACCGACGCCTCGGCGGAACGCAACTGCGCCGCTTGCACCATCCAGCTGAGCGTCGAGACGGTTGCCGAGTACCTGCGCTCCAACGTGGTGCTGCTGAAAAACCTGATCGCCCGCGGCTATCGGGATGCGAGAACCCTGCTGCGGCGCATCGCCAAGATGGAGGCCTGGCTGGCCAACCCCACCCTGATGGAGGCGGATCCCGATGCCGAATACGCTGCCGTGCTCGAGATCGACCTCAGCGCCATCAGCGAGCCGATCGTCTGTGCCCCCAACGATCCCGACAAGGTGATGACCCTGAGCGAAGTCCACGCCCAGCACGCGGCCGGCAACCCCGACACACCCATCCACATCGACGAGGTGTTCATCGGCTCCTGCATGACCAACATTGGCCACTACCGCGCCGCCGCCAAGATTTTGGAAGGCCAGGGGCGGGCCAAGGTGCGCCAATTTTGGATCTGTCCTCCCACCCGCATGGACGAGGCGCAACTGCGCGCCGAAGGGGTGTACGGCACCTTTGCCGCTGCCGGGGCGAGGACGGAGATGCCCGGCTGCAGCCTGTGCATGGGCAACCAGGCGCGGGTGGCAGACGGGGCCACGGTTATGTCCACCTCCACCCGCAACTTCAACAACCGCATGGGCAAAGACGCGCGGGTCTATCTGGGATCCGCCGAGCTGGCTGCCGCCTGCGCCCTCTTGGGCCGGATCCCTACCCCTGAGGAATACCGGGAGATCGTCGCCACCAAGATCCAGCCCTTTGCCGGCGAGCTGTACCGCTACCTCAACTTCCACGAGATCCCCGGCTTTGAGGACGAAGGGCGGGTCATCCCCCGCGAGCAAATGCCCAAGCTGGAGGAAGCCCTCGGGATCCGTCCCTAGACCCAGGGGGGCTTGGCAGCTTGGGCTGCCCTGCTACCATGGCAAGGTGGTGGCCTTAGCCTTGGAGAAACCCTGATGGCCCCGCCTCGAAAACTCGCCCGCCAGATCCACCGCGCCCTGGCCCCCATCCTGGCTCTGCCCTTGGTGGTAACGGTGGTAACGGGATCCCTTTACCAAATTGCCCGCCTCAACGACAACTTCGACTACTACTGGCTGATCCAAATCCACAAAGGGCAATGGGGGCCTCTGGATCTGCAGGCCGTCTACCCGTTCTTAAACGGCTTGGGGCTGTTGCTGATGGTGGCTACCGGCCTGAGTTTGTGGCTGCAGACGAGATCCCACCGCCCCCCCAAGCGCACCGATTCCTGACAGCTTTCTCCTATTCCTTGGGCGAGAAAATACCCCCATCGATTTCCAGAAAACTCGCCCTCTTGAGCCAGCCAGATCACTTATCCTAATGTACAGAGGCTAGGCTAAAGCCTGGTGAGTAAATCTTAACTTAAAGAGAAGCTAACCAAAAGTTAACCAAAATCTGCTCAGGAGGTGGATAGATATGGCTCTGGTTCGCTGGGATCCCTTTCGGGAAATTGACGAAATTCAACGGGAAATGAACCGGATGTTTGACCGGCTGATGGCTCGCCCCGCCGAGACCGATGCCTATACTTTTGTGCCGGCGGTGGAAATGCACGATGATCCGGAAACCATTACCCTGAAACTGGAGCTGCCCGGCTTGAACCCCAACGATCTGGACATCCAGGCGACGGCAGAAGCGGTCTCCATCAGCGGCGAGCGGCGCTTTGAAAAACGCTCCGAAGACAAGGGCGTAACCCGCACCGAGTTCCGCTACGGGCGCTTCCAACGGGTGATCCCGCTGCCCAACCGGATCAAGCACGATCAGGTGAAAGCGGAATACAAAGATGGGATCCTCACCCTGACTCTGCCCAAGGCGGACTCCGAAAAAGCCCAAGTGGTCAAAGTGAACGTTGTCTCCTAAGGGGGGGAGGCGAGCGCCACTTTTGGCTTAACAAGATCCAGATCCCAGAGGTAGGCTCGTGGCCTACCTTTTTGGGTTTTTTGGCTTTTCGATCCTCAACTCCCCTCTCCCTCTGGGAGAGGGGCTGGGGGTGAGGGCGACCCCAGCTTACTCCAGCCCAGGGATCCGATTTGACCTCTGCCCCTAGGGTTGGATAAGTTTGAGGGCGAAGTGGCTGGGGAGCGAGAGCATGGCCAGCGTGACCTACGAACACGTTACCAAGCGCTACGGCGACACCACTGCCGTCCACGACCTGAACATCGCCATCGAAGACGGGGAATTTCTCGTCTTCGTCGGTCCCTCCGGCTGCGGCAAAACCACCTCTTTGCGCATGCTGGCCGGACTGGAAGAGGTGAGCGCCGGCTCCATCTACATCGGCGACCGAGTGGTCAACGATATCCCCCCCAAGGATCGGGATATCGCCATGGTCTTCCAGTCCTACGCCCTCTACCCCCACATGACCGTGGCCGAGAACATGGCCTTTGGCCTCAAGCTGCGCGGCCTGCCCAAAGCAGAGATCGAAAGCCGCGTCCGGGGGGTGGCCAAGCGGCTGGGGATCGAACACCTGCTCCACCGCAAGCCCAAGGAACTTTCCGGTGGGCAACGGCAGCGGGTGGCCGTCGGGCGGGCCATTGTGCGCAACCCGGCGGTGTTTTTGATGGATGAGCCCCTCTCCAACCTCGACGCCAAGCTGCGGGTGCAGGCGCGGGCCGAGATCAGCAAGTTGCACATGCAACTGGGCACCACCTTCATCTACGTCACCCACGACCAGGTGGAAGCCATGACCATGGGCAACCGCATCGCCGTCATGAAAGATGGCCGCCTGCAGCAGGTGGATACTCCCCAGGCCCTCTACAGCCGCCCCGCCAACCTGTTTGTGGCCGGCTTCATCGGCAGCCCTGCCATGAACTTCTTCCAGGCCAAGCTGCGGGAACAAGAGGGCACCCTCTGGGTCGATACCGGCGCCTTCCGCCTGCCCATCCCCCCTCACCAGGCGGATCCCTATCGGCCCCACGCCGGCCAGCCGGTCATCTTCGGCATCCGCCCGGAAAACATCCACGATCCCCAGTACCAACCCCCAGGGATCCAGCCCGCCCGCGTGCGGGCCAAAGTCTCGGTCGCCGAGCAGATGGGCAGCGAGGTCATCCTCCACCTCAGCGCCGCTGACCCCGAAGGGATCCTCCCCGAGCAGGAGTTTGTGGCCCGCGTGGATCCCCGCACCGAGCTGCGCGTCAACCAATGGGCCGAAGTGGTCTTCGACATGGATCGCTTCCACCTTTTTGATCCCCAGACCGAAGAGCGGCTGGGATCAACACAGGCCCTGTTCAGTTAAGGATTGGCTACCATAAGCTCCAGAGAAAAAGGGATCCCTATGCCGGAGCAATCTGCCTCGAAGTTGGTGCAGGCGCAGTTTGACGAATTTCCCTATCCCAACGTCCCCATTGAGCAGACGGTTACGGATACCTTTGCCCTGTTTGCCAACAGCTACACCACCGCCTGCTATGTACGAGAGCGCAAGGTGGTCAAACCCGAAGGCAAAGTGATGCTCAACGCCGGCTGCGGCTCCGGCTGGGAAACCCTGGTCCTGGCCACGGCCAACCCAGGCGCTTCTTTTGTTGGGGTGGATATCTCGCCGAAATCGCTGGAGATGGCCCGGCAGCGCTTCGAGTTCCACCAGATCGCGGATGTGCGCTTCGAGGTGGCAGATATCACCGACCTGAGAGCCGTGGGGGAGCAGTTTGATTTTATCGCCTGCAACGACGTGCTCTACCTGCTGGAAGACCCGGTGGCCGGCCTCAAAGGCATGCGCCAGGTGCTCAAACCGGAGGGCATTATCCGCACCAACGTCCACAGCCTCTATCAGCGGCAGTTTATTTTCAACATGCAAGATGCCATGGAGCTGCTGGGGGTGATGGACGAGCCCGCTGCCAAGGCTGTCCCCATCCTCAGGGAGCTGATGGATGCTCTCCACGAAGGCAGCTTCGTCAAAAGCCACTGGAAGGGGGACGCCATCAAAACCACCAACGGGATCCTGGCCAACTTCCTGCTGCGCAGCGACAAAGGCTTTACGGTGCCCCAGGTGTTTGAGATGCTGCGCCAGGCCGGGCTGGAGTTCATCAGCATGGTCAACTGGCAGCAGTGGAAGCTGGAGCGAGTCCTCACCAAGCCAGTTCCCTATACCCTACGCCACCTTAAAAAGCTCAGCCAAGAGGAGCTGCTGCACTTTATCGAGCTGATCTTTCCCAACCTAACCCGGCTGATTGATTTTTGGTGCGGCCACCCACGCCCCAGTCCAGCACCTCCCTTTACGCCAGAAGAATGGCGGGAGGGATCTGTGCAAGCCCACCCCCTGCTGCTGCGGCTCAATGCCAGAGTTGCCTTCGAGAATGCCATCCGCGACAATGGCCCGGTCAACATCAACGGCTGGCCGGGATCTGAAGGCAACATTGTCATCGATCCCTTCTCGGTGCGCTGGCTGATCGACATCTTTGGGGAGGAGCCTGTACCGGTGCAGGCGCTGGCGGCCAAGGCCCTAGATCTCATGGACTGGACTCCCGAGGAGGCCTTTAACCAAGTGGTGGCCAACCTCAAGTTCCTGGAAGAGCGGCTGGTGGTGTTGTTGCACTCGCCTTTGCGCTAGGTTCAGGGAGAAGAGCTGGCGGCCTGCACCACCCGGATGCGCTCAGCCCGGATGGCCGCTGGGATCCGTCCTTTGGCGTCGGCATTGACAGCAAAGCGCACCTTGCCCTCCATCTCCACCTCATCCCCTGGGCGCAGCTCCAGCCAGCTGGCAGAGCGGCCAAGGCGAGTCACTTGCACCTCCTCAGCAGGAACCACCGAGACCCACGTGCCCGCGTAGCGCTCCAAGCTGGGGCTGACTTTTTCCAAGTTGACCCCAATCCAGCCCTCCTTGCGGTTGAGAAGTCGCACCGTCCCAGTTAGTTGGAAAGGCTGTGCTTCTTCCGCTAACTTGATTGGCTCGTAGAGAACCTCTGTATTTAAAGGCTGCAGCCGAGCCAACTCCACCCGCCACCCTTGAGCCTGGCGATAGAGGGTAACCTCCATAACTGCGCGCAGCCGACCCTCCGGCAAAGGCTCGTAGAAGCCCAACTGAGAGCGAAAAGGGCGAAACCGGGGATCCTCCCGATCCGGCTCTGTTAAAAATCGTTGCAGCTCCTCGGCAGTGAACTGGAAACGCAAAGTCGGCACCACCGCTTCTGGCTTCAGGATTGCCTCCACCCGGAAAATGGCCGTATTGCCCACCGCTTGAATGGGGGTGAGGGTAAACTCCTCCGCTGAGGGCCACGATTGGTCCAAGGCCCCTGGCGGGATCCCTCTCAACAGCCGCGGCGTCAGCAGGGATTCTGCTGTGGCAAAGTCCCGCTTGTTGGCCGCCTGCACAAACACCTGCAGCGTCTCTTTGGCGGTTTGGGGTTGCCCGCAGCCACTTAGCAAGAGCAGGGCCAGCAAGAACCAGGGTTTTTTCAGCACCTTTCCCTCGCCACTTCACTGCTGATTTTTGGCAGGTTGCCCAGCCTCTGTCGGAGAGGGAGAGGGCTTGGGATCCGCCGACTCTTCTGCCTTTTCCGGCTGGGATCCCTCTGCAGGGGGCTTGTCTGGCTGCCACACTTCAATTCGCCAGCCGCGGTCTTGCTGGTAGAGGGTGATCTTGACGCGGGAGGTCACCGTGTCTCCCTCCAGGCGCAGACCCACCAACTGAGGGGCCAACTGCTGATAGGTGGGATCCGCCAGATCCGGCTTGGTCAGGTACTTCCGCAACGTCAAGGGATCCAGCCCCAGGCGCTGGGCCGCATCCTCCAGCGAGTCTGTGCCCTCCACCCACACGTAGGCCGTCTTCCCGGTCACCTCTTGGTTGCGCACCTGCACGTTTTTCCCCGCCATGCCCCAAGCTGAAGGCAGGGATCCCGGCCGGAGGGCATTGCTGAAGCGCTCCGTCAGGTAGCTGTCTGCCGTGCCCCAGTCCCCCTTCTCGGCAGCAGCGATGAAAGTGCTCACCACTTGGTCAGGAGTTTGCACAGGAGCTGCCTGCATACAACAGGCGATCCCTCCTGCCAGGGCGGCAGCAGCAATCCAGACGGGGAAACGGCGTACCATGAACATCCCTCAACCACAAGCGGCATCGCTCTCCTAGGTTACCAAACTTTTTCCGCCTTCTCTTCTGCCTGTTCAGCTAGAAATCGCAGGAGCCCCGCACTGTACCCGTAGGGTCAGTGCCGGGAGGAATGCGCTTTGATGAAGTACAATGAACTCATGAGCCAAGTCCTGACCGTCTCCTGTAAGCTCAAGGCGTCCCAGTCGCAAGCCGCCAAATTGGACGCGACGATGGATGCCTTTGTGCAGGCATTGAACTGGGTCAACCAGAACACGCCGGAGAAGATCGTCAATGCGGTCAAACTGCAATCCCTTTGCTACTACGAGATTCGCGCCCGATTCGGCTTGTCTAGCAACTTGGCCCAACAGGTCTGCAGACGGGTGGCCGGCGCCCGCAAAGTGGCGAGACAGCGCAACCGTCCAGTTAAAGAGTTCAAGCGTAGGTTCGTTACCTACGACGCACGCATCTTCTCGTTCCGTCAAAAAGACTGGACGGTGTCGCTGACCACGGTGGAAGGGAGAGAACGCTTTGAACTGGCCATTGGCAACTACCAGCGTGGGATGCTGGCTGGTTCTAACCCCAAATCGGCCACCCTAGTCCAGCGGAAGGATGGCTCCTACTCCATCCAGATTTGCGTAGAGAAAAAACCACCCAAGCAACAAGATACCGACAGGGTGATCGGGGTGGACTTTGGGAGGACGGATATTGCCCATACGTCAGACGGGGACAATTGGAATGGACAGCAGTTGAACAGAGTCCGCGACCACTACTCCCGGTTGAGGGCGGTACTCCAACGCAAAGCCAGTAAGGGCACACGCAGTTCGCGGCGCAGATGCCGTCAACTGCTGCAACGGCTGTCTGGCAAGGAGAGACGCTTTCAAGTGTGGGTCAATCATCGCATCTCCAAAGCTATTGTCTCTGGGGCAAAAGCTACCAACAGCGCTATTGCTCTGGAAGACCTGACAGGGATCCGGGAAAGGGTCAACCAACAACCCCGCAGCAAAGCCGAGCGGCGTAGGACCAACAGTTGGGCGTTCTACCAACTACGTCAGTTTCTGGAGTACAAGGCGAGGGTTGCAGGGGTTTCTCTGATTCTTGTGCCGCCCGCCTACACGTCGCAGACCTGCCACAAGTGTTTGCACATCCATCCCGATCCTGCGCAATCCTATCGCAGTGGCAAGTCGTTCAAGTGTGGGCACTGTGGATGGGAAGGGGATGCGGACTTGAATGGTGCGAATGTGATTGCGCTCTTGGGGGCTGTCGTAAACCAGCCTAGAGGTCCGGGCTTGTTTTGTTCTCTGGTAGAGCAGAACAGGCCCAGGGCTACTGAAAGCCCGCTCCGTACCGCTTAGCGGTCGGAGCCGGGTAGTTTACGGAAGACCCAGTGCAGCTCCGGCAAGGTGGTAGGATAATTCAGCAGCTTAGTTAGCGAAGCCATGGGGATCCCCACCACTGCTGATGAATACAACGAGCTGGGCATCTCTCATTGCCTGAAGGCCCAGCAAGCCAAAACCTCGCGGGAGCGACGTGCGGCTTGGGCCATGGCTCTGGCGGCCTGGCGGCAGGGTTTGGATCTCGATCCCAACCATCTCCCCTCCCAGTTCAATCGCCTCCATGCCCTTTTGGCCTTGGGAAGCAGCTACACGGCCCTCCAAGAGGGAAAAGAGCTGCTCTCCCGGCTTTTGACCCAGCGTTACCTAGAGGATCCCAGCTTGGGCCTAACCGGATCCCAGCCCAAGCTCGCTTGGGATCCCCCTCGTCTGGCTTCTGCTAGCAAAAAGGCCCGCCGCTCTTCTAAGGCCGCTTCTGCTTCCCGCCTTGGCCCCCGCGAGCGCTACCTCCACACTCTAGCCCGTTGGCTAGCCCACCACAGCGGAGTCGTTTACCGACCGGAGCCATTGCCCTACTGGCGGCTGGCTGCAGCCATTGACCCAGAGGATCTAGAGGCGCAAATGGTGGTTGCCATGAATGCGGCAGCGCAGGCGCAGCCGGAAGGGGCTTTCTTGCTGCAGAAAATAGCCGACCATTTCCCTGGGCAGAAGGACAGGGCCCTGCAAGTGCTGCAACTGGCTCTAGATCGCTATATTCCGCGGCAGGATCCCTCCAAGGCGGAGTCGGATTCAGCAGAGCAAGAGTTAGAAACGCCTCCTAACGGAGATCCAGCCTCGGAGGCGGTGGCCAGTATGGAAATTTGGACTCAGTATGAGGGGTACAAGCTAAGGCTAGAGCCAGATCTTAAAAGCATTGTGACCTTCGTCCTCCTGGCTCAAGATCGCTGGTTTGAGAGTGAAATCGAGCTGTGTCGGCAAATCCTCAAGCCGGGCATGAACGCCATTGACGTGGGGGCCAACGTTGGCGTTTATACTTTTCTATTTGCCCGCTGTGTGGGCAAGGCCGGAAAAGTCTATGCCATCGAGCCCACGCCGGGGTGTTTGCAGTGCTTGCGGGCAACGGTCGCTCAAAACAAGCTCGACCAATCCGTGCAAGTTGTGGAAGCTGCGGTAGGCGAAGAGTCCCGCGAGGTTTACCTGGTCTGTGAAGGGGCCAGCGTTTTCAACCGCATCGTCACGGATCCCATGTCGGTTGTAGAAGAAACCCGTCCGGTGCAGCAGGTTACCCTAGATGAGCTATGGATTTCAGAGGGCAGCCCCAACATTGATCTCGTCAAAATCGATGCGGAAGGGGCAGAGGTTCCTGTTTTGAAGGGCGGTAGAAAGCTCATTGAGACTTGCGCTCCGGTGATCTTGTTTGAGAATCAAAGTACCGGTCAGTTTTCCGGTTTGGAATCGGCAAAGCTTCTTGCTGAGTGGGGTTATCTTATTTATGTCTATAACCCGGTAATCCAAGATCTGAGCACTGTTCAGGCTTCTGTGCAAATGCCAACTGCGCTCAACCTGGTTGCTGTGCACCCCCGTCGGTTTTCTTGGGTGAGCGAAGCCGGTCTAATCTAGCCGTTTTCATTCTTTGGAGTAAAAAGATGCCTTTCCCGATTAGTGAGATCCTCGGCGATGACATGCCCCTGATTAGGATTGTGGACGTAGGGGCAATGCTCCTGGGCGGCGATAACTTCGACAAGCTGGTTCAGCAAGGGCATGCTCAAGTGATAGGATTTGAGCCCCAAAAAGAAGAATGCGAAAAGCTGAATGCTAGGGCTCTGGCTGAGGCTCCCCGCGCCGACCAGGTCAGACGGCAGTACTTTCCCTACTTCATTGGGGATGGATCCCGGCGCAAGTTCTATTTCACCAACACTGGCTACACCTCCTCTCTTTACGAGCCCGATCAGGAGCTGGCCCAGCATTTTGAGAACTTGGCGGAAGTTTGTCGGGTAACTCGGGTTGAGGAAGTCCAGACTACCCGCTTGGATGACATCCCCGAGCTGGGCGAAGTGGACTTTCTCAAGATCGACGTTCAAGGGGCGGAGCTGGATGTTATCCGCGGTGCCAGCAAAACCCTACAGCATGTAACTGTCATCCAAACCGAGGTGGAGTACATTCCCCTCTACAAGAATCAGCCCCTTTTTAGTGACGTGGATATTGCCCTTAGGGAGCAGGGTTTCTTGCTCCACGGCATGACGAGTAACTTTGGCGCTTGCCTTAAGCCCTTCTCGGCCAGGACCTATCGGCCCTACACGCAAGTCCTCTGGTGCGATTATGTCTACGTGAAAAACTTCATGCACT
>NZ_JANSHG010000042.1:0-16232 GCF_047461555.1 Synechococcus sp. WC101 | reverse complement strand
CTGGCTTCGCCAAGAGGAGGTTTACTGGGTCCCCGTCGAGTTTCCAATTTCTAGGGATCCCCCCGAAGGGGGAACTTCTATGACGGGTTTACCGAAGTTATAAGCGTAACGGTAGATGGTTTCCAATTTCTAGGGATCCCCCCGAAGGGGGAACAATTTATTCCGCAGGGAAATTCATTCCCTGCGGATGCGGGGATGTTTCCAATTTCTAGGGATCCCCCCGAAGGGGGAACCACTTACAGTGGCAAGCGATCAAAGGGCAGATCTTCAGGGAGTTTCCAATTTCTAGGGATCCCCCCGAAGGGGGAACCGCTGAATGTGGCGGTACTGGGATCCGTAAATATCCCGTTTCCAATTTCTAGGGATCCCCCCGAAGGGGGAACTTCCAACAGGAAGCCAACCTTGCGCCAACTGAATTTGTTGTTTCCAATTTCTAGGGATCCCCCCGAAGGGGGAACTCGAGACAGCAGCCCTGACTGTGCCCGCGGACGCGATACAAGTTTCCAATTTCTAGGGATCCCCCCGAAGGGGGAACGGCCCTGGATAAGCCGCTGCGAGTCGTGTTCTTCTAGTCGTTTCCAATTTCTAGGGATCCCCCCGAAGGGGGAACGTGGGCGGAGTGGAATGATCTAAAAGGAGGGCGTCTGGTTTCCAATTTCTAGGGATCCCCCCGAAGGGGGAACTCTACCCCTATTAAACCCAAGCAGGGCAAGGAATGCAAGACCCATTTGCGAGGGGGTCGGTCGAAGAGGGCAAAAAAGAGCTTGGGAGAGGGGGGTGAGAGGCCTGAAAGCCTTGTGGCGCAAGGCATCGAGCGGGTCAACGAAAGAATCGGCCTTTGCGGGTTTTGGCGAGGCGCTCGCAAAAGCGTTGATACCGTTTTTGTGTGCTTTTGAGAACATCAAGTACTGAAGTGGGTGGAGAGTTGCTTGAGCTAGACAACGATCGAGTGGGGGGGTGCAGTTAAGGGGGGCCCACCCCAGATTTCCACTTGGTCAAGGGCGTGGCTGGTGAGGGGATAGAAGCGGACGCTGTCCTCATCGGGCTTGACCCTTTTCCGGAGCCGTAGCTTGAGCTCCTCGAACTTGTCCTTGTCGAGGACACACTCGAACACGCTGTATTGCACGCGCTTGCCGTAGCCTTCTAGCAGGTCGGCAATTTTCTTGCGGCACTTATCACAAGGGGTGTCGTAGGTAACGACATAAAGAAACATCAGCGAATCCGGTAAGGCTGATACAGGTCTTGAGGATTATAGACAGAATGCTTAAATTTCTTAACCTGCTGCGTCAGCAAATCCCAGCGGGGTTGATCCCCATCGGGGGTTTGGATGGATCCCTCCATTCTCTGGAGAAAAGCTTTGAGATACTTCTTTCTGCCAGCATCGCTGAGAAAACAGCCCCCATCTCGATACTCGAAGTCTTCTTGGATATCCATAACACCGCTGTTGACCAGCCACAGTACCAGTGAGTCCACAATAGGCGCTCGGAACTCTTCCAGCAAATCGGAAACCAAAGCAGCGTGGCGTTCGCTGCTGGCATGTAGGCAACCTTGATAGGGATCCAAATCTTGCAGCTCAATTAAGGTTAATAGGTGGTTCCAGAGCACCATGTAGCCAAAGCTGAGCATGGCATTCACTGGATTGGTGGGCGGCTGTCGGGTGCGCTTGATCAAAACAAATCCTTTTTGTTGTAAGCAATTGCCCAATTCGGGAAAATACAAAGCTGCGCCGATCCCTTCAATGCCTCGCAATTGATCCAGCGAAGTAGCCTGCAGAGCTTGAGCGGCCAAGTGTTCCAGGCTGCGCAGGGTTAGATCCCTGGTTTCGCTGGGGCGCTGCCTAAGTTGTCGCATCAACAGCACGCGGCCATTGAGGAGCTTAGCTCGCACTATTTGGGCTGCTGTTTGCAGTCTCCATGCTTCAGGGAGCGCCTGTTGCCAATGGGCCAGGCGGCGGTAGCCCCTTTCAATGGGAATGAGGCGACCGTAGCAATAGCCGAGCCGGGAGAGGTAGGCAATGGGGATATTGCGCTTCAAGCACTCCCTCACAACATCGGTAGTCACCTGAGAGCGGCCAAAGATTAAAATTTGCTCCAGCAAGGGCAGAGGCATCTCTTGCAAGAGCGACTCGCCCAAATGAACCAGCACAAACTCTTGCCTGAGGCTTAGCCTGCACCCTTGCTGGGAAACATACAAGGTTCGCATTATTGATCATCTCGACGCAGACTCTCTGAGCCTCGCCTTGGCTCTATGGAAGTGCTGGTCTTGGATTGGCGCTCTTCTGGCAAAACCTCCACGTCAATTTCAGGGCTTGACAAAAGATCCATGACCATCTCTGTTAAGCTTCCAGAAAAGAAGCTGGCAATGGCAACCAAAATAGTGTTGGTAATCACGGCTGCCAGGCCCAAGGGAGCAATGAGCAAAATGGCCAGTGTAATCGAGCCATTGATTACGGCTGTAACAAGGTTTCTGAGAACTTTGGCATTGATCTTCTTTTTGGGCATTTTGTTTCTCCAAAAATTCTTCGAGATTTCTTCTATCTCAAGGGCCAGATTACTTGAAAATCATCAGCATCTTTCTTGAGCTCCTCAAGATACTTTTTCCTAGGATCTGCCGTTGCCCCAAAAACGGTAACCACTTGGTAATCACCCAAATCGGCAATCCAAACCGGAGAGGGCAGAGCACCTCCCTGTACACCCCCGCACAAGAATTTGTCGTACCGGCCTTCATCTTGTCGGCCTAAGCGATGCAAAGTTGCCAGGGCATAGGGTTTGTTGAAATCTTCCTCGCCGCTGCAGACTACGATCCTGCAGTTGGCATCCACCGCTTGCGGCCATTTATCCCTCTGAACCTGGCCAGCACTTCTTGGGCTATCGGGGTTAATGGCCTGCTTGGTTAGAGTCTTGAGAGCGTCAAAGAAGTTGCCCAGGCGCTTTTGGAAAAGCTTCTGAAACCCGGCCACCGACTCCGCCAGCTTCCAAAAGGCATCCTCCGACCTGGGAATTAGGGTAGAGCCGCGCCACCAGGGAGCCCGCTCCCGGTTCTGGCGGGAGTAGCAGGGTCTTCTAGCTCCTTGACCCACACCTCCCAGATGGAACATCATCCAGGTGAGGTTAGTAAAGAGCTTTTCCACCGCCTCTTGATCTTCCTGGGAAGCATAGTTTTGACACTCGCCAGAAAGACTTAAGATGAGGATCCCTTCTTGTCGGCCTGCGGGTCTATTTCTTTCTTCCCGATTGGGCTCTGGCTCCGGCTGAGAGACTTTGCCATTTAGGAGATCTACATGGATCCAGCCGTGTTTTTGCTTAGGGGTAATGGCGCCAAAAAGTTGCCCTTCCCACTCCTGCACCTGATCGACCGGCAAAACTCCCAGGGCAAAGGTGCGGAACCAATAGCGCAGCATATTCTTAAAGGCTACGGGCCGCACTTCGGCGATGGATCGGTTGTCGTAGCGATTCTTATCGGGCCTCCAGTTGACTACCTGCCGCCCGTGAATGAGTTGGCCTTTTAGCTCAAAGGGCAGGCGCAAGAATTCTCCTTGGCTCTTGTCCAGTGATTTCCCTAAGGGGATCAGCCGACCGTAGCCGGTATTCACCTGGGATCCCACCCCTTGCTCCAGCCCTTGGATCAGCCACTCTTTGACTTGATCCAGCATCTCATCGGTGCAGCCGGGGCCTTTGCGCAGGCCAATTAAAAAAGTGGCTTGCTTGAGAGAAAAGAACAAGTTAGGGTTAGGCGAGTAGTCAAGATTTTTTCCATTCCATTTCCAGATACTATTGGCAATATCTACAGCTAGACCCCCCGTTTTAGAATTATCGGGATCCTCTCGCCGTTGGGGCCGAGTGGGTACCGGGTAGGCATCCAAAAAGATAACCTTGCCGGCCCTGTCTTTTTCGTCAGCTTGTAGGTGCCCAAACCAAGGAGCTACGGCTTTGTCTGCTTGCTCCCAAGATAAATTGCGCTCCTGCATCAGCTCTCGAATGGCCTGGGAGCGGGCCACGCCGCACAGGGTGGAGCTGGGAATGTAAGGGATCCCTAAGGGATCGAAAGCGGGGAGCAACATGCTCTCTGGACCCTTGGCCCCACCGACTCGAATTCGCCAGGGACAAGTAACCTGAAAGGTGTCGCTGGCAATGCGTTGGGTGCGCTCATTCAAAACTTTCAGGCGGGCTCCAAGGTTGATCGTTGTTTCCACTTGGTGCGCCAGCTCCGCTTTGGTGCCGTCTTTAGAAGCATCAAGCGGCGCTCGCATCCAGCGCAGATATTCAATAAAGCCAGCGGTGGGATCCGGCCTGGGCGTGGGATCCAAGGGGTGACCCAGCCAAGGCGAGGGCGGAGGATTGTTGCCTCCTGCACCGCGCGGCTGGTTTCCCCCTCCATTGCCTCCTCTAGGAGAATTAGGGCCCCGATTTTCCTGAGGCGGCCGGCGGCTGGGATCCCCTGGCCTGGGGGGACGAGGAAGCGGCTGAGGAGCGTTGCCAGGACGAGTAGGGCGATTGCCAGTCATGGGATCTTCTCCAAAAGTGGGAAACAGCGTTAGGAATTGCCAAGGGTTTGCCGAAATTTGCGCAACATAGCGCTGGTGCCAATTTCTAGGGCGCGTCGAATGAGTTGAGGTACAAGATTGGGGATGTCGAAGTCTGGAAAAAGCCAGCTGCAGCTTGATTCTACGTAGTCTTCTCCCTGCAGAATAAAGATCCGCAAACTTCGCTCACCCAAGATCCAAACTTCCGGCACGCCGATGGCTCTATAGGCCTCGATAAAAGTTCGGGAAGTAACGTCGGACTCGATGGCCAGATCAGGTGGGGGCAACTGATCGACATCGATCCTGCCCTCGCAACCTCGCACCAACTCCAGGTGATTGACATAGAAGCAGGTGTCGGGCTCCACGCCAGCTCTGCCTGGCTTTTTGAGGGTTGTTGAGCCAAAGTCTTCCCAATCTCTCCCCTGAGCATCTAAGAGAGCCTTTACAATGTCACTGGCAATGCGATGAAGGCGCTCGTGTTTGGATAAAGGAGACATGATCTCAAAAGTGCCATCGTAGTAGGCAATGCGAGTGTGGCGATCTTCGCCCAGCTCCTCCAGAATGCTCTCGCAGTCTTGCCAGGTAAGAGAATGAATAACCACTCGGCTGCCTTCTTGCAGGGAAATCGCTTGCAGGGGGATCGCGACGCCCATTACTCTCCTCCTTTAATGTCGTGGTAGATGGCCATAGCCCAAAAGCCGAATTCCTGAGCCAAAGCCAGACCTAGCCCTGTTAAACCTAGATACTCTTCAACTCCCAATTGCATAAGACGATCCAGGCCGTTGGAGTTAGCAATTCCCTTTTGGCCAGAGATCTCTTCTAGGCAATCAAAAAACTCCTTGACTACTTGTTTTTTCCCTTCCTGGTTGAGGGCATCTTCTTCTGCCTTAAGGCGCAGCAGGCCCCAGGTGGAAAGGTAGGTGTAGAGCTCCACAGCCTGGTTTTTCTGCTCCTTAAGCTTTTCTTGGTCTCTGGTTTGAGCCCTTAACTGGCGAAGGGATTCGTAAACGGGCTTGGCCAACGTGCGAGGATCAAAAGTTTCCATAAAGCCTCCTCAACTAGTTCCAAGACAACTCGACAAAGCCCCGGCCTAGGCTCTCTTGGCCGCCAATTTGTAGAAGTTGGTTCTTCTGGAGAAGCTTCTGAAATTGCTCCACTGCTTCTTGGGAACTGCCGTTGGCTTGGGCTGTTACCCCCCAGGTAAAGTACATCAGGCTATCGGGGGGGATGGCCTCTTCGTAGCGAAAGCCGCCTTCTACAACTTTGTGCTCGCTGAGCTTAACTTTTACCTGCCGCCACAGGCTCATTTGAATAAGGGTGGCACAGTGCTGATCCGGCAAGACAAGGACGCGGCTGATGCTGGAAGATTTGACAAAGCTTTGCCAGTTTTCCCACTTTTTCAGGCCATTTTTTAGGATGGCATCCTTAAGGTAGATGGGTCGGTTTGTCTCCAAGTTGGTGCTATAGGGATCCGGCGCATCCAACTTTTGACCACTTAGCTGCAGCCAGCGCTTGAGCAAGAGGGGGCAGCTAATCCAGACTACCCCGTGGCTGAGGGAAGCCACCGGCACCCACAAGAGGGATCCATCCCCAATCCAAATGGAGCCTTGGGTAAGCTGATCCCCTTCCCCAATTTCGTTGCCAAAGAGCTCGAACTTTAACTCTTTCTCGGCCACGCTGGCCCGCAATTTGCCGCGGATGGTGCTGGAAGGAATGTAGGGCAAGTTGGTGTGGGCTTCGCGGGCAATGCCCAAGAAGTTGCCTTCTTGGGTGGTGCCGCCGGTGTGCAGGGGGGTTAACAGGGTGAGATAAACCAGGTGAAAGCTCATAGAAAAACACTCCTTATCCGTCAAAACAGGACTTCAAAAGTTGACCCAAGGCAGCCAGAGCAACTCGCTGTAGCCCAACAGCCGCCAGCGGTGGAAGACGTTGAGCCGGCCATTTTCCAGCTCCGGCTCGTCCTGGGCAAGGGGAGCCGGCTGCTCCAGGTAGTAGACGCTGCCGGGCGGGGCGGCAAAGACTTGCGGAGCCGGTAGGCTGGTCTTGCGCGGCTCTGTTAGGGAGTCCACCCGCAGGCGACCGCTGATGGGAACTGGCTTGCCGGTGGCCACGCTCACCAGAGGACCGGTGAGGGAGTGGGCAGGATGGGGGGTGACCAAGCGCCATTCCCAAGGCCAGGCGCGGCAGAGGGAGCGCCCATCCACCTTTTTGATGAACACCCCAGGCGTGACGAGGTAGGCCAGGGATCGCTGGCCTTGCCGGAAGGTCTGCCGGGAGAGCTCCTGCAGCGCTTGCCATTGCTCGCCCAGCTTTGGACAGGGGCTTAAGAGGGCGCCGTGGCCTTCTCCTCCCAGCCGCACCACCACTTCTTGCTTCAGAGGCAAGGGATCCCAAGTTTCGCGATCGGGATCCCAGCACTCGATGGAAAGGGCCAGGCTCCAGCCGGGCTGCAGGCGGATGCAGGTCTCCACAAAGTAGCCCTCGGCCTCCCGCACCTGGCGTTTGCCTGCCTGCAGGGTGTTGTGGGGCCGCACCTCCGCCACCCAGGGGGACTTTACTGCCTGCTCCAGATCCCAGCCCTTGCCCTGCAGTGCAGTTTGCACCGCCTGAAAGGGCAGGTAGCCAGCGGCCTTTTGCTTGGAGCTTGGCCGTTCCTCCTCCGGAGCTGCTGCCACCAAAGGGGCGGGCCGGGTGGGATCCCAACGGTAGCCGTCATAGGAATGGCCCTCTTCCAGCCAGGGGATGGGCACCAGCGGGGATCCCTGGTAGAGGTGCAGAGGGCCGGGGAAGTAAAGCTGCTCATCCCAGCAAAGGAAAGGGCCGCATAGGCGCAGGGTTGCCGGCTGGCCCAGGTGAGCCAGAATGGCGCCGGCCAAGGTGTGGCCGCTGGGGGGAAAGCCGCTATTGGCCCAGGCCCGCTCCCCCGGCGCAAAGGGCTTGGCATCGCGAAACATCCACACATCTAGAGGCGATAGCGTGAACCAACTCATCGACCGTTCCTCCCCAAAGTGACGGTGCGGTTGCGCAGCACAAAGGCCGCCAGCTTGAACCAGTTTTTGATGGCCAGATCCCAGGCCCCCGGCTGGGCGGGCAGGCTGTGCTGCCAAAAGTGCTGGATAAATGCGATTAGCTGGGTCTGGAAACGATCCGTCTGCTCGCTTTCGCCGTGGAAGAGATCCCGGCGGCTGCAGAACAGGCGGGCCCAAGCAGGCACCGCTTCCAGGCTGGGGGCTGGGTGCTGCTCCCAGAGCTGGGCGGCGTGTTCAAATAGGGAGCTTTGATCCTGCTTTTGGCCCAACAGCTTCCAGTCAAAATCCAGCAGGTCTTTCCACTTGTCGAAGGTGTCGAACTTGCAGGTGCTCACCAGTTGGTTGCCGTTGGCAAACAGTACCCGCACCTGGGCGCTGTCTTTGGAGCTGCCCTGGGCATAGGCCTGCTCTTTGGCGCCTTGTTCTGCCTCCCAGAGATTCTCCAGGGCAATGGCCAGGGGCACCGAGTGGTGGGCAATCACCACGCCAAAGCTAATACTGGCCAGAGATCCCAGAGTAAAAAGAGGGCGACGGCTGAGGCCAGCCGGCAACTGCGCCTTTTGCCACTGCCAGTAGTCCCCTTCGTTGGCGAACTCGCGCCAGTCGTCTTCGCCGCCGCGGAAACATTGGCGGATGTCCCAGAGCCAGCCATCCCACTCCCAGAGGTTGGTGTAGGCCAAAACGTCGTCTCCGCCGGCGTAGATAAGCCTGCCGGCATAGCGCTGCTCGGTGAGGTAGGGCACCAACTGGCCGGAAAAATCCAACAGAGCCCGGCTGAGGGCGCTGTGGGTGGCCGGGCCCATGCGCTTGCGGCTGGCTTTGACAAACTCGCCGAAGGCGTCCTTGACCTGGTCGAGCTCTCCGGAGTTGATGACCTGGCCAATGGCGTCCTCTTGTTTATCGGCTAGGCGCTGCAGCGGCTGGGGCAGGTAGTCGTAGTAGGGTCGCATCTTCTCGCCACTCAGCCACTTGCCCATGTCGTCCCCGTCGCCGGCGGCCACCACGTACCAACTGGCGGGGTTGATGCTGGGGTAGTAGCGGCTGAGGGTGGCCTCGATCTCCTGGCGGCAGCGCTTCTGGGTTGCCTCGTCTGCTTCCAGGTCCTCCACCAGCCAGCCGGCGTTGAGCAGGCGGGGGTGGTAGCGCAGGTTTTGCTGGTCGGCCCACGGGATCCCCCACTTGCCGCGCATTTCTCGGATGACCTCCCGAATGGCGGGGTGGATGGCCTCAACGGCGCGGCAGGCCTGCTCGAAGTGCTCCTGCTCCCGTCGCCCGTGGGTTTTCAGGTAGCCGGCCACGCCAGCGGTGAGATCTGGGTAGGAAGCGGCGATCTTGTCTTTATCAAGGTTGGGGAAGAGCTCCGGCAACACCTTGTCTAGGGCCCGCTTAACCGTTTCGGTGGCGTTGAGCTGCTCGCGGCCATCGAAAAGCCCCGCCTGCCGCTGCCAAAGCCGCCGGCTCTCCCCTTCGCCAATCCAGCGATTCCTGGGGGAAGGGTGAACCACCGGCCCTAGGCCAGAGACGGTGCTGCGCGGCCCAAAGGCCACCGGCAACTGCCAATCGCGGGCCTGTTTGCAAGCTGCCTGCAGCCGGCGCGTCGCCTCCACTGCCGCTGCCCACCAGGAGCCTACGTTTAGCCCTGGCTTGTGCTGGCGGTGCTGCTGCCTTTCGGGATCCCAGAAGCTGATCCGCAGGAACTTCAGCTCCGGGTCGGCAAAAAGCTGCCGCTTTCCTTTGAGATGGTAGGTGCGGTTTTGGGCGCTGACCCAGGGATCCCGCTCGATGGACTCCTGGGACTTGAGGATGGCGGTGTCTTTAAGCCTTTGGTGGGGGGATCCCAGGGGCGCCGCCGCCCAGTAGATCTGCCACTGGTGCTCCAGCCATCCCTTCCAGGTGGGATCCTCCGGGCGCAACTGCACCAGCCAGCGGCGCTCCAGTTGCAGGTGCTCCAGCGCCTTTTGCGCTAGCTGCCGCCATTCGTCTTTGAGGGTCTGCTGGGCAAACTGCATGGCCGCCTGCACCCGATCTTGGGGCAATAGCAAAAGGAGCACGTTGGGGAAGCCGGCAGTGAGGAGGGCGTTGGCAGAAGGCTGAGGGATCCACTGGGCAAATTCGGGATATCGCTTCAAGAGCCAGGCGTCGATCAAGGGCTGGCCGTAGAGGCTGGGGTAGAGTAGACAGTCAGGGCCGTATTTCTCCGCCAGCTCCCAGCAAAGCCGTGCCGAGAGGTAGTGCAACAGCCAGGATCCAGCCCAGAAGTCCCGCATCTTGCGGCTGGCTTTGATCAGCTCCTGGATGGGGTTGAAGGTCAAGCTGGCCAAAAAGGGCCGCGTGAACTTGGGCTCGTCGTAGCCGGCCAAACAGCCCGCCAGAGCGGCCACGACGCTAGTGTGGCTCCACAGGGATCCATCGGGCAGCCGCGTTTCTGCCGGCAAAAGCAGGAGGCTTTCATCGCCAAACTCCTGCGCTAGCGCCTGGGGAAAACAGCGCCAGAACCACCAGAACACCTTCTGGATATCCTCCTGTTCTTGCCAAATCCAGTCGGGAACTACCCTTGCTTCCTGCGCCAGCAAGTACTCGGCGCGGGAGCGGGCCTGCTGCAGGGCCCGGTGCTCCTCTTCGGGCAGTTGCCAAAAGCGCTTGCGCCCGGAAAGCAGATGGCTCATCTCTAAGCCCGGCCCCAGGCTCTGGCCGCGATCCGCTAGCTGGTAGTCGATGGCAACGGGCAGGTGGCCAATGGCGGCCCGATCGCTGGCGGAGGCGACCAGATCCGCATCTCCCACCTGTGCCAGAGGGGATCCCTCTGCCTTGGGCGAGATCCACCCCTGCATCGCTGCTAGGTTTGGCCACAGCCCTTCCTTAGCGCGGCCAGAGGCGTCGTGGAGGGCTTTGAGGGCAGGATCATGCAGCAGGCCCCAGAGCTTTGCTTGCCAGTAGTAGTGATAAGACATGGTGTTTTCGCAGGAAAGATAGGAAAGTTAAGAACTGAACGTGCAAGAAACAAAGTAGACAAAACCCCAGCAGCCACCCGATAGCCGGCTGCAGAAGCTACAAAACAAAGTCCACCGATCCCGACCGGCTCTCAGGTTTTTTTCAGTATTTCTCCAGGTCAATAGGACTTGTTCAAGCTCAGCCCCTGCCAACCGCTGGACCGAAATTGAAAACCCAGAACCTGAGGGTGGGCCGACGTTGGTAGCCTACCGAGAATTGGAAGGATCCCCTTCCAATTCCCCCTCTGTTCGAGTCAATTCAGGAAACAGCGCTTCCAGTTTCGGCAGCAGATCCTGCAGCACAAAGCTCTCCAGAACTTCGCTGCGTAGAGATTTGGGTTTCATCTGCACATGGGCCACGTCGTTGCGGTATTCGCTCAGCCGAGACCAGAGCTTGGCTAGCTGCTGCACATCTGGGACATGGGCGGCAATGGGAGGCAGGGACTGAAGCTGCTCTTGGTGTTGGATAAGGGATCCAGTCGCAGGGAGATCTCCCAAGAGCTGCTCTTCCCGCGGGATGAGGGATCCCAACTGGTGTTCAATTCCCTGCCGCGCTTCTCGTTCGAGGTAGTTTTGGATCCCCTCACAGAGGCAAAGGGCAGAAACCACCCACTCGCGAGCCAAGAGAAGGGCTTGGGTGGTGAAGCGCTTTTCCACATACCAGCGCAGCAGTTGAAAGTGCTTTTGAACTTGAGCGCGGGGATCCTCCTTCTGGTCTGCCGGCAGCGCCAGTTGGCTGTAGCTATTTTGAATGCTTTGCAGCAGCAGGCCGAAGGGCTTGGCAAATTGGCCCACCTCTTCTGCCAACTCCTGGGTAGAGTGTCTTTGTAACTTGCGCAAGTCCTCCTGCAGGCTGACCGGCCTCACCAGCTCCAGAGAACGGGAGATGTCGCGGATGGCTTGTCCAAAGCTCTGCAGCCGGGTGGGCCGGGGATCCCCTTTGCCGGGCTTTTGCTGCCGGTAAAAGTCCCGTTGAACCCTGTCCAAAAGCTGCCCCAGTTCCACCGCCGAGCCGGTGCTGATGAACTTGTCACTAGCCGTCAGCCAGTCCAAAAGCCGAATGGCCGGCGTGAGATCGATGATGGGGGTTTCTGCCTGACCAGGGCGGTAGAGGCCGTAGTAGAGCCCCTGGATCTCGACGTTTTTAGCCTTGCGCAAAAGGGCGGCTCCCAAGAGCACCAGCAGCGGGATGGAGCGAAAGGCGTGGGTGATATCAAAAAGCAGCCGGCTGTTGGGCTCGATGCCATCGACCAGCACGTCGAAAATCTCCCAGGTCTCCGCTTCCGTTTTGCCCTCAGGAATGGCTTTGGCCACCTCCTCCACCTGGGGTGGCAAGGACTCCTGCAAGCGGCCCCAGTGCTTGGCGCGGGCCTCCTCCGTCAGCAGGAGGATGATTCTATCAATTTCAAAGAGCTGGCAGAGGGCCTTGGCGACGTAGCAGGTTTTGTCTGCCCTTTGCTCCCCAAAGAAATACGTCGTCTCGGTGTAGTCGCCAGTGCCCAGGGTGGTCAAAAGGGTTTTAGCCATAGGGATCCTCCAGGTGGGTCTGCAACGCATCAAAGCACAACCGCTGGCAAGCTACCGCAACCTGGAAGCCCCCCCTTCCCAAAAACAAGAGGCCTTTTCCCGCGCAGTGAAGGCGAAAAACCCAAAGTTAGCCTAGAACTAGAAAGCAGTTGGCCTCTAGAACGAGAGGGATCCTGGCATGCTATCGACCGAAGAGCTGTCGATTGCTCATCCAAAACTTACTCCCGAACAGTTTCTCGCCTTGCCAGAGGAAGATACTACCTATGAGCTGGTCAATGGACAAGCTGTTCCCAAAGATTTGCCGATGTCTCCTCAGAGATTTCATGCCTCTTTGCAGAAGCGGCTGCTTTTCATTCTGGATGCCTGGTGTCAAGGCAAGGGGGATGTGTACACAGAGCTGGCAGTTGTTTTGCAAAGGCAGGATCAAGATTGGCTTCCTGTTCCCGATTTGCTCTATGTTTCCTTTGAACGCTGGCCAGCGCAGCTTGAGGAAGACGGCCCTTGTCCCGTCGCTCCCGAACTGGTAGTGGAGATTCTTTCTCCCGGCCAGAGTTTTGGGGCTGTACTTCAAAAAGCAGCGGACTATCTGGAAGCTGGGATCCCTCGCGTTTGGGTTGTGGATCCCCAAGCCAAGAGCATCACCGTTTTCTACCCCGATGCCCCGCCGCGGACTTTTACGGGATCCCAAGCCATCCAAGATGAGTTTCTGCCCGGCTTGAAGGTTGTCCCCCAGGATGTGTTTGCCCAGGCTCGGATCCCTTAGTTGTTTTAGCTATCTGAGAGGGCTACCATGATTGAAGCTCTGGAAAGGCTAGCAAAGGAACCTGCCGAAAGCTCTGCAACAGCTTCTCGGAAGATTTGGACTGATGAAGAGTTTATGGCTCTGCCCGATGATGGCAATTGCTATGAAGTTGTCGATGGGAAGCTGATTGCTTTGGGTTCCGCAAGTGCAAGGCATGGATACTATGTAAGTTTGATTCACATCCTCCTAGGTGCCTATGTTCGCAGCCAAAAGATTGGCTTTACTTTTGACTCCGATACTTCGTTTAAGATGAAATCTGGCAATCGCCGCTCCCCAGATTGTTCTTTCTTCTCCAAGGAGCGGCTGCGATCTCTCGGCGGGATCCCCAAGGGCTATATCGAGGGATCCCCAGATTTGGTTGTAGAAGTTCTCTCTGAAGTCAACACAGTGGGAGAGATCCACAATAAAATCGTCGAGTACTTTGAAAATGGATCCCGCCTTGTTTGGCTTATTCATCCCGAAGAAAAGTATGTTTTGGTTTACCGTCAGCCTGAGCCCGCAGCATTGAAGCGGCCAGGAGATATCCTGGAAGGCGAAGAGGTGATCCCTGGGTTTGCCTTGGATTTGTCAGAGTTTTTTGCCGAACCTGAGTTTTAGCTGTTTGCCAAGCTCGCAAGTCTTCCAGGGTTCCGCGGCACCTGGTAAACTGGCGCCAAAAACGGGATCCAATTTCATGAGGCCGGTTTACCTGCAAGTTCTGGAGCGCAACCCCAGACGGCTGCGGATTGCCCTGCAAAGGTTTACCCCTGAGCAACTGGCCTGGCGAGTGGTTGTGGGCCTAGGGCTGTTGGCGCTGGGATCCCAACTATGGGCCCGTTCGCTGCTCTTGGGGTTGGTGCTTGTGGGGGTGGGCCTATGGACTGGCATTCCTTGGGGGTTGGGGCAAATCTTGAGCTTGGATCGCCAAAACCAACGGGTCACCTTAACCCGTCTGCGTGGCCCTTGGGGAATTTGGCGGCAGCAGGCGTTCTCCTATCCCTTGGCTCAATTGCAAGGGGTGCGGATACATCGGGTAGGCTGGGAGGTCTTAGACAACCAAGCCCAAGAGAGTTTCCAAGTCCAAAGTCAGGTGCGGCTCCAGTTTCGCGAAGACCCTTCCCAACCTGATCCAAAAGAGGAGGTCATCGCTTGCTTCAATAGCCAAGTAGGCGTAAAAGGGAGCGAGCCAGAGGCTTTCGTGCTCTCTCAGCGGCTGGTGGGCTGGATTCAGGCATATCTAGGAAATCCAAAAAAGAACCCCTTGTCCTAAAGCTCCCTTGTCAGGGGATACTGTCCTCCCCAGGGAGATAGCGGAAATGCTGGCACAATGCCTGAGTCTAGGTTAGAAATGCTACCGATTAATCGGCCAGCCTAACTTCTATGAGCGTCCCTAGGGATTTGGTTAACCTGATTACCTTACTCAGCCAGAACACTTTGCCCACTTGGCTTTGGAGGCGGCGGCTGCAGCAAGCTCAGCTGGGCTTTGCAGACATCGTCATGCTGGCGCGGGCGGATACAACGGTTGTGGAGTGCAACGAAACTTGTCGGAAGGTTTTAGGCGATTGGCGGGGCAGGCGCTGGATCGACGTGCTGCTGGCAGAAGAGCAGGAGCAGGCGCAGCAAAAGATAGCCCACCTTACTCCTCAGCAGCCCACCTTTACCCAGATTAGCAGAGTGGCGGATGCAGCGGGGCAGGTGCGGTGGTTTGAGTGGATCAACCAAGGCATTTTTGACCGGCGGGGCCGCTTGCAGTTCATTCGCGGCGTGGGCCGAGACATTACCGAGAAGAAACAGCTGGAAGAAAACCTGCGGCTGCGGGAGGCCCAACTGCGCACCTTGTTGGATGCCCTGCCATTGGCGGTGTGGGCCAGGGATCCCCAGGGAGTGCTAATTTTGCAAAATGCCACTGACCGCGCCTGGTTTGGCAATCTGCTGGGCACTTCTTTGGAGGAGGTGGCTCGAGAACACGGGGACTGGCAAGAGTATGTCGCCCGCGCCCTTCGAGGGGAAGTTGTCAAGTACGAGGGGAAAGAGCTCGTTCAGGGAGAAGAGCGCTATACCTATTCCGTAGTCGTGCCCCTGAGAGAGCAATCGGAAGGGCGGGGGGTTCTCGGCGTTAGCCTAGACATCACCGAGCTAAAGCGCCTGCAACAAGAGCTAGCAGAGCAGCAGGAGCGCTTTCGCGCCTTCATCAACAACAGCCATGACGTCTTGTGCCGGATCGATGCCCAAGGTTTGCTATACATCCTAAATCCCCCAGTTGTTGAGAAAATTTTGGGTCGTGTCCCCAATTCGGGAGAAGCCCTGCCTTTGGATTGGGTTCACCCTGAGGATCGGCAGGTCGTTGCTGATGCTCTTGAGCAACTCAAGGCTCGACCTGGCGAGACGCTCAGCTTTGTCTATCGGGCCCAGCACGCCGACGGCCATTGGGTGTGGCTGGAGAGCCGCTGCACCAACCTTTTGCAAGATCCTTTAGTGCAGGGGATTGTGTGCAGCAGCCGCGACATTACCCAACAAAAGCAGGTGGAACTAGCTTTGCGGGAAAGCGAAGCCCGCTTTCGGGAAATGGCCGAGGCTGTGCCGGTGAATTTCTTCGTATGTTCCGCAGATCTCAGCCAAGTTCTCTACGAAAGCCCCCGGTGTCAAAGCATCTGGGGATACACACCGGAGGAGTTTTATCAAAAACCGGATCTTTGGAAAGAAAGGCTTCACCCTGAAGATCTGCCCCGTGTTCTTCAATCTCTTCCTCAAGTTATTCGAGGGGAGCAGCCAATCACCTACCGCATCTTCCATCGAGATGGCAGCCTGCGCTGGTTACGCACTTCCTGTCAGCCTATTTTTAATGAGCGGCAAGAAATCATCCGCTTTGTAGGTGTTACGGAAGACATCACCGAGCAAAAAGAGGTAGAGCTGGCTTTACAAGCAAGTGAGGCTCGCCTTAGAGCTATTCTGGACGGGATCCCTTTTTCCATCTTCCTCAAAGACCTGGAGGGGCGCTATCTTCACGCCAACAGGTTTTATCTACAACAGAGAGGTTTTGAGCTAGGAGAACTTATTGGCAAGCTGGATGATGAGCTTTTCACTCCCGAAGAGGCCCGCGAGTTCCGAGAGCAGGATCAGAAAGCTCTCCAATCTCCGGATCCTGTCAGCTACGAGCGGATTTTTTCCCGCAATGGCAAGCAATTGAGCCAGTGGGTTACCAAATTTGCCCTGCGAGATTGCCAGGGGGATCCCTATGCCGTCTGTGGCGTTGTTGTGGACATAACTCCTCTTAAGCAGGCTCAGGATCTGTTGCTGCAAGAAGCAGAGCGGGAGCGACTACTAGGGGCTTTGCTGCGGCGGATCCGACAAGCTCTAGACCTGCCAGTTATTTTGCAAACAAC
>NZ_JANSHG010000041.1:0-16443 GCF_047461555.1 Synechococcus sp. WC101 | reverse complement strand
CCCGGCGAGGGGAGCCTGGTGAATCTGGCCACGGTGGTGATGCTGAGGGCCACGGAGGACTGGGCTTTCCGGCGTTACCTGGACATGGACCCGCTTTGGGTCGTGGAAGAGAAACCCACAAAAATCGCGACTTGACCCTGGGGAACCAAAATGGATCTGGAGGGGGGATACTGGCGGGCCTCTTCTTGTTACTCTCAGGACCGGATCCAGTCTGTGCGCAGGCCACCTCTCGACCGCTTTCTCCTCGGCGCCGCCCAGCGGCTGCACAGCTGTGAAGGATGGGTTCGCAAAGGCCTCTCCCACGATGAGATTTTGGATCGGCTTACCGTCAGGGTATCCCTACCCCCCTGGCAAAAATTTCGACCCTTTGTCAAGCTTCTCTGGCCCTCGCAGTCGGCAAGCGCCCAACTAACTGGCCCCTGGGATTGCAATTGCTAAGAAAGTTAGCTCTCCTTGGGATCCCTGCGTAATATATTTTTTCACACGCTCCCCTACAAATTCGCCATCCTAAATATTAGCTATTCCAAGTCTTGAGCAGTTGCGAAGGGGGAGAGGCAATGAATGCTCAGCAACGGAGCCAAATCATCGCTTCGGAGTGGATGATCGACAGCCAAAATCCGGTTCATTCCATTTCCCGGCTGAAGCGGCGGGCAACTTACTCCGACGTTACCCTTTGGTGGCTGGTGGTGCAGCTCAATCTGAGCGAGCACAACTCCATTCATTCTGATCCTCGCTAGGATTGACAGCCCAAGGAGAGTCGGTTAGAAGGGAATTCCAGCCCAAAACATCCTCACTCACGAGTCCAACTCGAAAGTTAAAGCAAGCTAAAAAAACAAAAGAAGAGCTGAAACTTGAGGTAAGCAACTTCTCAAGCAACAGCTCTTCCGTTCAAGGCGAGACCAATAGAGAGAAGCGGGGATCCCGATGCTCCCTAATCTGTCGGGGGCAAAGCCGCCACCTGAGCCGGTTGCACCCGCAGGAGGGGCCGTTGCACAATTTCCGTCGGCAGGGCACTGCGCAACTGAGCAGCTACCGCCACCGTTGTAACGTCGTAGGTTTGGGTAGCCAGCCGCGGGTAGAGGCCAATGCCGAGAATCGGCAACAGCAGACAGAGAGCCACCGCCATTTCTCGCGGGCGCAGATCCCCCAGGTAGTCTTCCAACACCAAGCCGGGATCCTGAGCCCCATAGAACACCTGCCGCAGCATAGAGAGCAAGTAAATGGGCGTCAGAATAATGCCCACTGCCGCCAGCAGAGCAATTCCTGCCTTGAAGGTCGGCGCATAGGCATCGCTGGTGATCAAGCCCAAGAACACCGTCAGCTCGCCCACAAATCCGCTCATTCCGGGTAGCGCCAACGAGGCCAGGGATCCTGCTGTAAACAGGGCAAAGGCCTTCGGCATTTGCTTAGCCAACCCGCCCAACTTGTCGAGGGCAAGGGTGTGGGTGCGCTCGTAGGTGATCCCCGTCAGGAAGAACAAAACCGCAGCGATCAGACCGTGGGAGATCATCTGCAAGAGGGCGCCGTTGAGACCTAGCTCCGTAAAAGCGGCAATGCCGATCAAGACAAAGCCCATATGGGCAATGGAGGAATAGGCCAAGCGCCGCTTGAGGTAGTTTTGCCCCAGGGCGGCCAGGGCTCCGTAGACGATGTTCACTGCCCCCAGCACCGCCAGCACTGGCGCGAAGTACACATGCGCCTCCGACAAGATGCCCACGTTTAGGCGGATCAGGCCGTAGCCCCCCATCTTGAGCAGCACCCCGGCCAGGATCATAGAGATGGGCGCCGAGGCTTCGCTATGAGCATCCGGCAGCCAGGTGTGCAGCGGAAAGACCGGCAGCTTCACCCCAAAGGCAATTAGGAAAGCTGCATACGCCAAGATCTGGAGAGCCAGCGGATAGGACTTGGCCCCCAGCTCTGCCATCTCCAAGCTAAAGCCCTCGCTGCCAAAGGCCATCGCCAGGGATCCCACCAGAATGAAAATAGAGGCGGCAGCGGTGTAGAGGATAAACTTGGTGGCGGCGTACTGGCGCTGTGGCCCACCCCAGATGGCAATCAGGAGATAAACGGGCACCAGCTCGATCTCCCACATCAAGAAAAACAGGAGCAGATCCTGCGCCAAGAACACACCCACCTGGGCGCCGTACAGGAGCAGCAGCAAAAAGAAAAATAGACGCGGCTTGTAGGCCACCTCCCAAGCTGCCACAATCGCCAAAGTCGTAATCAAGCCCGACAGCAGCACCAGCGGGAAGGACAGGCCGTCCACCGCCAGCGACCAGTGGAACCCGATCTGGGGCACCCAGGCGTAACGCTCGGCCAGTTGCAGCGAAAAATCCCGCAGGTCGTAGTGCCACCCAAAGATGTAGGCCATCAGGCCCAAATCCAAAGCCCCCACGGCAAGGGCATACCAACGCGCCCAGCAGCTCTGGGGAAGCAGGGGGATCCCAAAGGCACCCAGCAGTGGCAGCAGCACCAGGGCCGACAGCCAAGGAAACTCAAGAGGACTGCTCATGATTGAGAATAGGTACTTATACTCAACATCTCAATGATATGAAGCTATGTAAACAAATGGAAAGCAACCTTTACAAAAAAATCTGCGCAAGAGCGCAGACCTGGACAAGGTTTCTCTGATGGTAAGCATCAAGGCTTGGCAAGAGAGCGGCGATGGCGGCCCGAGGGCAAGCTGCGCTGCCCCAATGCCTAGCTACTCATCTTCGGCAAAAACAAAGCGGTGCAACTCGTCCAGGGTGGGCTCTGGGCTTTCCAGGGCAAAAAGGACTGCGTCTTCCACTACGGCGCTCACTTTCTCGTGAATGGCCTGGAAGTCCGCCTCAGTCATCAAGTTGTGTTCCAAGGCGTAGCGCTCCAGGCGTTTGATGGGATCCCGCTGCCGCCAAAATTCCTTTTCTTCGGGGCTGCGCAGCTCGTCGGGGTCGGCCAAAGAATGGCCGCGGAAGCGGTAAGTGAGGCACTCCAGGAGAGTGGGGCCTTCTCCGGCACGGGCGCGGGCGATGGCCTGCTGAGCTGCTTCCCGCACTGCCAGCACGTCCATGCCGTCTACTTGGTAGCCAGGCATGCCAAAGGCTGGGCCCTTGAGGTAGATGTCGGTTACCGAAGTGGCACGCCTGTGGGCCATGCCAATAGCCCAAAAGTTGTTCTCCACCACGTAGACGATAGGCAACTTCCAGAGGGCGGCCATGTTGAGACATTCGTAAAATTGGCCGTTGTTGCAGGCCCCATCCCCAAAAAAGCAGACGGTTACCTGGTCAGTGCCGCGGTACTTGGCTGAAAACGCTGCCCCTGTAGCCACAGGGATCCCTTCGGCCACAAAGGCATAGCCCCCCAAAAAGTTGTGCTCTGCCGAAAACAGATGCATGGAGCCGCCCCGACCCTTGCTGCAGCCAGTGGCCTTGCCGAAGAGCTCCGCCATCACCGCTCGCGGCGGGATCCCAGCGCTGAGGGCATGCACGTGATCCCGGTAGGTGCTGCAGATATAGTCGGTGGGCTTGAGCGCCTTGATCACCCCCGTGGACACAGCCTCCTGCCCGTTGTAGAGGTGCACAAAGCCGAACATCTTGCCCTTGTAGTACATCTCGGCGCACTTGTCCTCAAACAGGCGGCCCAGCACCATGTCTTCGTAGAGCATTCGAGCCTCTTCGGCGGAGATGCGGGGACTAGCCACGGGAGAGGTAAGTTCCTGAACCATTCTGAAATTCAATTGAGGGTAACCCGTTCTTGCGGCTTTTCAATTATCCCACGCTCAGGAACACCTGCGATCCCGCCAACTGGAGATCGCGGGGGATCCCAGCGGTAGACTGAAAGGTTAAGGCAGGAGGCATTGCCGTTGCAGCAGCCACGTCGAAGTCGGAACTCCGTCCCGCTGAGGCGAAGGCCGCAAGAGCAGGCATCCTGGCAAGGGTCTCGGGTGGCTGGGATCTCTCCCCCGAACCGGAACGGCTGGCCAACATAGCGGGGTGCGCCTATGGGAGCCCGTTGGGTTAGCGGTTTCGTGGCGGTGCTGTTTGCCCTGACGGTTACCCTGCTAGGGGGCTGGTACTTCACGGCAGCCCTTGGGCTGATTATTTTTCTGGCCCAACTGGAGTTCTTTCGTCTGGTGCGGGCTAAGGGCAATGCGCCGGCCATGCGCACCACCATGTTTTCCAGCCAGGTGCTGGTGATTTTGCAGCAGGTCAAGCCCGAGTGGACCAGCCCTGCTTTTATCGTCGCCGGTTCTGTGATCTGCTTTTATCTGCTTTTTAAGCCTAAGCTCGCCACCATTGCCGATATTGCCACCTCGATCCTGGGATTGTTTTACTGCGCGCTATTGCCCAGCTTTTGGATCCGCGTCAGGGCCTTGTCTTTTTCAGAGGGGCTGGGCAAAGGCCTGTGGATTACGCTGTTGGCCATTGGCTGTGTCATTGCTGCCGATGTAGCGGCCTACCTCTGGGGGCGGGCCTTTGGGCGCACCAAGCTCTCCACCCTCAGCCCTAAGAAGACGGTGGAAGGGGCAGTGGCCGGGATCGCAGCCAGCATGGCCCTGGCTATGCTGGGAGCCCACTACCTAAACTGGCCCTGGAGCTGGCTGAGCGGCAGCGTGCTGGGGTTTTTGATTGGGTTAACTAGCCTGCTGGGGGATCTCACCGAGTCCCTCATGAAACGGGATGCGGGAGTAAAAGACTCCGGGGATCTCATTCCCGGCCACGGCGGCATTTTGGATCGGGGCGATAGCTACGTCTTTACCGGGCCGCTGGTGTTTTACTTTATGGAATGTCTGGAATGGCTCAACGCCTATTTCAGCCAATAATCGGGTTTTGTTCCTCAGCCTTCCTTTGCTGCATCTCCAAGATGACTTGTCTGACGTTTTCCAGACAGCAAAATCCCTGCGGGTTGTTCACCTGACAGCCACAGCCCCTGGCTTTGATGTGGTCGGCAATCCCCTTGAGGATAGCCTGGGGCGTTTTGGATCCCTGGAGCTCTTGCCAAATGCGCCGGCGCGTCCATCCAAAACAGTAGCAGACAGGCACGTCCTCGCCACTTTCTTTTTGAAAGACGGGAACCTTGAGGTCGTCAACCCCAAAGCTCTGACCTTCCTCAGAAAAATAGACGACGGGGCAAAGGGGATCCCGACAAAACGCATAGCTGGCGTTAGCATTAAGTTGCTCCAAAGCCTGACAAGACAGAAGGCTCTTCAGCGTAATCAGTTGAACCGGGATCCCTTGCTCCCCGCTCTTTGGACACAAGGGCTGCCAAGCTTTAGCAGAAAATGGGAAAAAGGGTTCTCTTGTCATGGGTTATTAAGCTGTTGCTGTTGAAAGATAGCGCAAGAGGAACTTTTCTCCTGCTCAGAAAATTTTTGTTGACACTTTTCAATGAGTGTCGATAACTCCCCTCTAAGTTCCTGGAGATGGGCAATTGACTTGTCGATTTGTCTTAGTTTTTCAGTTAGCTTTACGTACACCTGCCAACAGGGCAGGGCTTGCCCGTTCTCCTGAAGCAGGAGCAATTCTTTGATCTCGGCCAGGGTAAGTCCCAAAGCCTTAGCGCGGGCAATGAAAGCTAGCCGCTCCAGCTCAGCTTCTCCGTAGAGGCGGTAGCCCCCCTCTGTCCTACGGGGCTTGGGGATGAGCCCCAGGCGCTCGTAGAAGTAGAGGGTTTGGGGGCTGATGCCCAACTTCTCGGCTACCTGACCCACCCGCAGCAGCTCAGACATGCCGGGTTCTCTACCCTCTCTCCAGAAGCTCTCTTAGTCTAAACCCTGTAGCTAACTACAGGGTCAAGAGGGATCCCCAGCAAAGCCCACCCCCCCAAAAGAAAACCCGACGGCTGGGAGTAAGCTTGCTAACCTAGTTAGGGTAGTCCTTTGAGCAACCCAGCCTCCGCATGACTGCTGCACCTTCCCTCGCCAACCTGCCCAGCCAGTACAACCCCTTTGAGACCGAGCCCAAGTGGCAGCGCTTTTGGGAGGAAAAGGGGTTTTACGTGGCGGATCCCAAGGCGCCGGGGGAAGCCTTCAGCATGGTCCTGCCCCCGCCCAATGTCACGGGCAGCCTGCACATGGGCCATGCCTTTGCCTTTACCCTGCCGGATGTGGTGGTGCGCTACAAGCGCATGCGCGGCTACAACGTCCTCTGGCTGCCGGGCACGGATCATGCCAGCATTGCCGTGCACACCATTCTGGAAAACCAACTGCGCCAGGAGGGCAAGAGCCGCTTTGACCTGGGCCGCGAGGCTTTTCTAGAGCGGGCCTGGGCTTGGAAGGAGGAGTCGCAGGGCACCATCAAAAGCCAACTGCGGCGGCTGGGCTTGTCGCTGGACTGGACACGGGATCGCTTTACCCTCGATGAGGGGCTGAGCCGGGCCGTTACGGAAGCCTTTGTCCGCCTCTACGAAGCAGGGCTCATCTATCGGGGCGAGTATCTGGTCAACTGGTGTCCGGCCACCCAGTCGGCGGTCTCCGACATCGAGGTGGACAACAAAGAGGTCAAGGGCCACCTCTGGCATTTCCGCTACCCCTTGGCCGCCGACCCCAGCCAGTACCTGGTGGTGGCCACCACCCGCCCTGAGACAATGCTGGGGGATACAGCCGTGGCGGTTAACCCCCAAGACGAGCGCTACCGCCATCTCATCGGCCAGTTTGTCCGGCTGCCCATCAAGGATCGCCTTATCCCCATCATTGCCGACGAGTATGTGGATCCCACCTTTGGGTCTGGATGCGTCAAGGTTACCCCAGCCCACGACCCCAACGACTTTGAGATGGGCCAGCGCCACCAGTTGCCCTTGATCAACATCCTCAACAAGGACGGCACCCTCAACGAGAACGGGGATCCCTTCACCGGCCTGGATCGCTTTGTGGCCCGCGAGAAGGTGGTGCAGTGGTTTGCCGAGCACGGCCTGCTGGAGAAGGTGGAAGAGTACACCCACACCGTGCCCTATAGCGACCGGGGGGGTGTGCCCATTGAGCCTTTGCTCTCCATCCAGTGGTTTTGCGATGTCTCGGGGATGGCAGCTCGTTGCTTGCAGGAGGAGCGGGAACACCACAACCCCCGCTTTATTCCGGAGCGCTGGACCAAGGTTTACACGGGCTGGCTGGAGAAGCTGCGCCCCTGGTGCATCTCGCGACAACTGTGGTGGGGGCACCAGATCCCAGCCTGGTATCCGGTCATCAACGGCCAGCTCCCTGAGGATCCCCAGGTTTTTGTGGTGGCTCGCAATGAGGAGGAAGCCTGGATCAAGGCGCGGGAGAAGTTTGGTCCAGAAGTTGAGCGGCTGGAGCGGGATCCCGATGTTTTGGACACCTGGTTTAGCTCGGCTCTGTGGCCCTTTTCCACGCTGGGCTGGCCAGAGGAGACGGAGGACTTCAAGCGCTACTACCCCACCTCCCTGATGTCGACGGGCTTCGACATCATCTTTTTCTGGGTGGCCCGCATGGCCATGATGGGGGTGCAGTTTACCGGCCAGATCCCCTTCAAAGATGTCTACATCAACGGCCTGGTGCGGGACGAGCACGGGGCGAAGATGTCCAAGTCCAAGGGCAACGGCATCGATCCCATCGAGCTCTTGGACAAGTACGGCACCGATGCCCTGCGCTACGCTCTGGTCAGGGAAGTGGTGGGGGCCGGGCAGGATATCCGCTTGGCTTACGACCGCAAGACCGGCGAGAGTGCCAGCGTGGAGGCAGCCCGCAACTTTGCCAACAAGATCTGGAACGCCTCCCGCTTTGTGTTGATGAACTTGGAGGGACAGACCCCCGCCCAACTGGGATCCCCTGTCCCGGAAGCGCTGGAGCCGGCCGATCGCTGGATCCTCTCCCGGCTGCACTCCACAGCCACCCAAGTGATCGAGGAGCTGGAAGCCTACGGCCTGGGCGAGGGGGCGCGGCTTCTGTACTCCCTAATTTGGGACGACTTTTGTGACTGGTACATCGAGCTGGCTAAACCTCGGCTGCGGGGAGAAGACCTGGCCTCCAAGCGCACGGCGCAGCAGATATTGGCCACCGTGCTGGAGACCATTCTGCGGCTGCTGCACCCCTGGATGCCCCACGTCACCGAGGAAGTCTGGCAACTCCTCACCCAGGCTAACCAAACCACTTCCATCTCGGTGCAGCCCTATCCCACCCCTGACCCCAGCTGGGTTAACCCCCAACTGGAGCGGGAGTTTGGCTTGGTCACCCAAGTCATCACCAGCCTGCGCAACCTGCGAGCGGAAGCTGGCCTCAAGCCCCATCAAACCATCGCCGCGCTGCTGGTTACCGAGGATCCTGAAGAGCAGCGGATTCTCACCGCCGCCCAGGCCTACATCCGCGAGCTGGCCAAGGTGGAGTCCTTAGAAATCACGGGATCCCTGGCCAGGGATCCCAAGCAGGTGGCGGCTGCCGTAGTGGGCACAGTGCAGGTGCTGGTGCCCCTGGCAGGGCTGGTGGATGTGGAGGCGCTGCGGGCCAAGGTGCAAAAAGATCTGGCCAAGCTGGAAAAAGAAGCCCAAGGGATCCGCGCCCGCCTGGAGAACCCCAATTTCCTCAGCCGGGCCAACCCCGAAGTGGTGCAGGCCAGCCGCGAGCAACTGGCGGAGCTGGAGGCCCAGATGCAGCTTTTGCAAGCCCGCATGGAAAAGTTGGGCTAGAGCAGTGGGGAGCGCTCTCCTTGGCGGCTCTTGCCCTGGGCAGCCGACTTTCGTAGCCTCGAGCTTAATGGCACCGGCTATTTTTGCGAAATTGCAGTGGCCATTCCCCATCTCTGTGTTACGATAAGGCTTAGCTCGAGATAAATGTCGGTTGTAGCGTTCGGTTCTTCCGGTCTGGACGGGTTTTCACGTTTTGTATTGGCAGACGGCTCTCCGAATATCTCGCTTGTTCCTCTCTCTTTCGGAGATCGTCGATGTCGATTTATGTAGGTAACCTTTCCTTTAAGGTGACGGAAGCGGAATTGACCGCTGTGTTTGCCGAGTACGGTTCTGTGAAGCGGGTGCAGATCCCCACCGACCGCGAGACGGGCCGCATCCGCGGCTTTGGGTTTGTGGAAATGAGCTCTGAGGCCGAAGAGCAGGCTGCCATTGCCGCTCTGGATGGCGCGGAATGGATGGGCCGCGACCTCAAGGTCAACAAGGCTCGCCCGCGGGAAGAACGCCCCACCTCCGGTTTCCGCTCTGGTAACGGCGGCGAGCGGCGGCGCAACTTCCAATCTCGCTATTAACTCGCTATTAAAACGTCAACCCCTCACCCCCGGCCCCTCTCCCAGAGGGAGAGGGGGGTTGGGGATCGAGACAACGAGCCTTTTCTTGCAACTAAGCCGGCGGTTTGTCCGGCCAGGGCTCTGTCAGGTCAACGGCTAGGGGATCCCAGTCCCAGCCCCAGTCGCGGGCAATGGCCTGGGTGAGGCCCAACTGGCCAGCGCCCGGGTAGCGGGCCAGGGCCAACAGGAGATCCACCAGTTGCTCGCCAGTGGGGGTGCGGCCAAAAATGTGCAGCCCATCCCGGATCTGGGATTCTTTGAGCTCGCAGAGGTAGCCATCGAGGCGGCCCCAGTCTTCCTCTTTCTCCAGGTTGAACTGCCAGTCCAGCTGCTCTCGGCGAACCAGCTCTTGGATCTGGGCGCGAATCAGGGGGCAGCGGCCCGGATCCATCTGCTGGGCCTCGTAGTACTCGTCCATCAGCCGCTCCAACTCTGCCAAGGGGCCGTAGAGCTCGGCGCGGGTCAGGGGCGGGGTGAGGTGGTCGAGGATCACCGCTTGGGCCCGCCGCTTGGCCTGGGATCCTTCGCCGGGGTCGTTGACGATGAAAGGATAGAAGTGGGGCAGAGGCCCTAGGGCAATTTCTGGGTAGCAGGTGGCGGAAAGGGCGGATCCCTTGCCGGGCAGCCACTCCAGGTTGCCGTGCTTGCCCACATGCACCACCGCGTGGACGCCGAACACCTGGCGCAGCCACAGGTAAAAGGCCAGGTACTCGTGGGGTGGCACCAGATCCGGAGCGTGGTAGTTCAAAGAGGGATCCCGGTCGTAGCCCCGCGGCGGCTGGATCCCGACAAAAACGTGCTCCAACTGCAGGCCGACAATGGGGATGTCGTGGGCAGGCGGATCCCCCCACTGCCGCAGCAGATCGCCTTGGACAGCGGCAGGCAACTGGGCAAACCACTCCCGATAGAGGGCAGCCGGCAGCACCTGCCGCGCCGGGCGTAGGGATCCCAGCGGATCATAGGTTTGGCCCTGGGTTAGCCAGCGGATGAGCTCATCTCCGCTCTGGGGCAGTGGACAGGCGCGGTAGCCGGCTTGCGCCAGGGCTTTGAGGATCTCGACGCAGCTTGCCGGTGTATCCAACCCTACCCCATTGGCCAGCCGCCCATCCCGGCTGGGGTAGTTGGCCAAAATCAAGGCCAGACGGCGCTGCTCGGCAGGGGTGCGCCGCAGCTTTACCCAGTTGGCCGCCAGCTCGGCCACAAACGCCACCCGATCCGGCACGGCCTCATAGGCCATGATCTCCGTCTGCAGGCGGGGATCCCACTGTTGAACCGTCTTGAACGAGATGGCCCGGCTGAGGATGCGCCCGTCCACCTCTGGCAGCACCACGTTCATGGCCAGATCCCGCGCCCCCAAGCCTCGCGTGGCGTTCTCCCAGCGCTCCCGCGACCCGCTGCTCAAGACCACCTGCACAACCGGCACATCCAGCTCCTGCCAAAGGCGAACATCGGGCTGCTCGCTCTCCAGCCGAGCGAGGGAAAAACTGGTGGTGTTCAACAAAAGTTCAATTTGGCCGCCGAAGTGCTCCCGCATGGCCTGGGGCAAGTCCGGCTCCTGCAGGCTGTAGGTATAAAGACACAGCGGCTGCAACCCCCGCTCCTGCAGGGCTTCGGCCAGGGCATCTATGGGCTGCGTATTCCCCGCCAAAACATGGGCCCGGTAGAGCAGGATCCCTACCTTGGGGGCGTGGGGATCCCTGGGCAGGGGGGGATGGTAGATCCCCAGGCGGGGCAGCACCTGCGGCTCCGGCACGGCGTACTCCTGCCCCAGGAACTCCCTGGCCAAGAGTTTCAAGCAGGCCGCCACATTGGCCGCCCCCCCTTCCAGCCAGTACTGCCACACCCGGTCTGCCACCGCTAGGGGCACGGTGGAGTGGCTGACCAAATCCCAGTCGGGGCGGTCATCCCCAGGGATCACAATCAGGGTGGATCCCGCTGCTGCCGCTACCTCTTTGGCCACCTCCAGGCCATAGCTCCAGTAGGCCCTTCCCCCCAAAAGGCGAAGGAGCACCACCTGGGCCCGCCGCAACACTTTCTCGGCGTAGTCGTCGATGCTCAGGGGCTGTTGCAACTGCAGCAAATTGGCCGCCCGCACCGCTGGAAAATCAGCCGGCAGCAGCCGCATCGCCGCGCTCAAGGCCGTCAGATCCGTGTCGGCTGCCGACAGGACAACGATGGGGGCCGGATCCTGCTCCAGGAAAACGACCCCGCCTTGCGAAGGATCCCATCCCCCTGGCAAAGCGGCTATCCGATGCATAGAACCAGCGCCAAGCGCTCCGCCAGTAACTTCTCCTCAGCGTACACCTCAGCTTAGCGACCGTACTTAAGCACAAAAGCAGCCTGCCCGCCGGCGCTGGTCTGGCCGGGGAAAGTTCCCTGGTTGACACTCCCACCCAGGGGATTCTTACGCAGCCCAAAATGGACTCGCAAAGGCGCTGTCAAGACGCCCCTAGACAGTCCTTTGAGGCATAACCTCAAAGTTCTGCTTACTTCGGACTTAAGTTCCTCCAGGTTAGTTATTGCCGCGCGGGTTTTGCACCGCAGTAGGTTGTTTTCCTGGAGAAGCTCTGTACTAACTATAACAAAGAAGCAACTAAAGTTGCTCAAGGGCTTTTCCGCCCCGCACTCAAGTACGGGGCTACCAAGCTATCCTCTTGTGTACTTGCGCAAGAAAACATCGCTGCTCCCCGCCGAGCTTTGGCCAAAAAAGTTTCCCTCGGTTGCCCCTGCCACCCAAACATTTCCCTGGGCATCAATCGCGATGGCGCGGGCTTCGTCAGAGGAAGGGGTGCCCAACTGGCGCAGCCAAGGGCCGCGACCACACCCAAAACCTAAGCCGACACAAGCTAAGCCGCCCAGAACTGCTCTAGCCAGTGCCTGTCTCCTGCTCATAGGCCCTCTTTTCCGAGCTACTCCCCGTTTCATTCCCTCCCACACCCCTGTCTGGTCGAGGGCAATCAAATCCTCCGCTGGAATATCCCTGACTTCTTGACTATAAGCTAGTCGTTCTCTTTGCACCTCTTCTTCTTGGTCTCTCGCACTGCGGTAAGTCTTTTTTTAGAGTCATTCCTTGCTTTTTCAAGAGATTGTGTATCGTGACGGTACTCACATCAATCGCTAAGCCCTCCCGCAAGAGTTCTTGATACTGCCACAGGTAGAAGTCTGGTTGTTCCGCAATAATTGCCATCACTTTCTTGAGAATCTTCCCTCAAAGCGATCCCCGCCCGGAAGGGCTAGGAAGAGCTGAAAATTCTCTTCCCTACCATTGTGGGAGGTAGCTGTCATTAGCAAGAAATGGCGCGTTAGCTGGGAGAGCAACTTACCTAGCTTATAGCGCTTGTTTTCCTTGACTTCTCCGCCGAAAAAAGAGGCCGAGAGCTTGTGAGCCTCATTGACAGCAATCAAATCCCAATCTGTTGCCTTCAGCTTTTCTTGCAGCGCCTCATCTCGGCTCAGTTTATCCAGCCGGGCAATCAGCAAAGGGATCTCTTGAAACAAATTTCCCGTTCGCGCAGCTTCAATCCGCTGCAGCACTAGGCTGCCAGGACAGACAATGAGACAACGGTGCAGATTGCCGCGAATCAAGAGCCCCGCCATAACTCTCTTGCCGGCGCCGGGATCTTCAGCCAGCAAAAAGCGCAGCGGCTGCCGCGTCAGCATTTTTTCATAGACGGCGCTAATCTGGTAGGGCAGAGGTTCCGCCAGGGAGGTATGAACTGGAAGTAGGGGATTGAAAAGTGGGCTAGACGAATTCGTTAGGCTTCGGAAACCAGCGGGAACAGAGCCTCATCTCCCTTGAAGTTCCAGAAAAATCCCTCGGCTACAACTTCTGGGGCCGTCTCTTTGTCCCGAAACACTCCCCCGACTAAAGTCGGGGGATTCCTACGCAGTCCACAAGCGGACTCATCAAGTCGTTGTCAAGACGCCCCTACACAGTTCTCTAGGGCAAAGCCCTAAGGTTCTGCTTACTTCGCTGAGCAACGCCCCCACCCCAGGCACTGGAAGGAAGAAAGCCGGGATCGCCTACAGAGATAGGCCCAGCTTCAGTCCCAGCAAAGCATGGGCGAAGAGCACGCAGAGGATGAGGCTGCCTAAGTAGGCATGGGTGGTGCGCAGGACCTCGCGGTTGCCCCCAAAGCCACTTAGGGACAGGGCACCGTTGGCTGCCAACAGCAGCAACACCAGGGATCCCGTCCAAAAATGGGGGCTGCTCAGCAGGGGCTGGCCCTGCATGACCAAGGAGAGAAGGCCGCCGGTGTAGCCTAGGGCAATGAAGGTGGCCATCCAAGGGGCCAGCTTGCGGTGATCCCAAAGCGGCTTTTGGGCCGATTCCGGCAGGGATCCCTCGGCTGCTAGGCGCAAGACCCGCCCCCGCCAGCCGGTCAGGCCGACAAAGCTGCCCATGACCACTACCACAATGCCCATCATCAAAGGATGTCCCCATTGCACGATTGGCTGGGGCAGGTTGAAGCCGGCAAAAAACTGGGCCACCGGCTGCAAGGCAGCCGTCAACCTCTCCGAAGTTGCCGACAGATCGGGCAGAGCCACACTCAGCATAGGGATCCCTCCACCTTCGGGACAACTACAACTTCTTAACAAATCTACAACAAACCCACTTTCGATGACAGATGCCGGCGGGAAGCTTCAGGGGGTGCAGCCGCAACGGTAAAATGTCTAGCGGTGAAGCCGTGGTCGGCCACAGATCTTCGGCTGCCGCCTGCTGATGAGCAAAACGGAGTTATTCACATGGCCAAGTTGTTGTTGGGGGATCAGTCCTTTGAAGTTGAGCTGCTGACGGATGTGCCCACCAATTGGCCTGGAATTAAAGTCATGTCCAAGGGCGCCAAACTGGATATCCCAGCAGGAACAGTGGTGAGGGTGGAGTCGGAAGATGACCATGTAACCGGCTCTTACAAGGTGGTTTATCGTCTGGCTCCCGCCTATCCTCGCAGTTGGCGGCTGCTTCTGGAGCGGGAGAGTGCCGCTGCACCGCAAGCGGAAGCGGCTCCAGCGACCAAACCTGCTCAGGTTGCCCCTTCGGCAGCCTCGTCCCTGCCCAACAGCGACAAGATCTTCACCATCAAGGTAGCCGGTCTGGTGGGAGGGGGCGTGCGCAAAAGCGTTGTCGAGTACAAAGTGCCCTTCAGCCGCCTTTCTCAAGAAGTAAAGCGGATTACCCAAAGGGGGGGCAAGATCGTCAGCATTACGGAGTCCAATTTGTTGAGCAACCTCGACTAACTTGCCTGGAAGGCATCTGGGGCGGTGGGCTTTGGCTCTGCTGCCACTTCTATGGGCTGGGGTGCTACCTGGGCGAGGAAAGGGATCCCTGGGCGTTTTGGAGGGAACCACGGGCAAGGGCTTCCCTATCCTCAACCAGGAGATGGGGGTGGTAGGCTGACGTTGGTTTTGCCGGTGAGGAGGAGGACATGACGTCTCGACAGCCGCCGACGCGCCGGGGCGGCCATCCAGTTCCTAGGGCAAAAAGGGGATCCCCCTTCCTGGGCCGAAGTCTTTCTAGCTCTGCGCAGCGACCGCCAACCCAGTTGCGCTTCCGGCTGCTCCGCTTCTTGGCTTTGTTGACCACAGTGCTGGGATTTGGGACGGGAGCCCTGGTGGCCTGGGCCACTGCCCATCCTGGTTGGGTGAGCCGCCTGTCGGGGCTGCTGCCACCCCCAGCCGAGTTGCCAGCGCCTCGGGCCGAGGCCAAGGCAGCCCGACAGCGCCCGCCCCTCCCCCAACAGCCGCAACTGCAGCGGGATCCCTTTGCGTTGGATCCCTTGGCCAGCCTCTCCTACGTGCCCGCCATCATGTATCACGATGTGGTGGCCGGCCGCAAAGAGGTTTGGTTTGACACCACGGCGGCGGAGCTGCGACAGCACTTTGAAGCCATCAAGCAGGCGGGGCTGATTCCCATCCACATCGACCAGCTTTACAAACACCTGCGAGATGGGGATCCCTTGCCGGAAAAGGCCATTTTGCTCACCTTTGACGACGCCTACCTTGGGCTTTACGAAAACGCCTACCCGCTTTTGAAGGAGTACAACTACCCCGCCACCTACTTTGTGCAGACCGGCTTTGTCGGCGTGCCCACCAGCAAAGATCACTTCACCTGGGATCAGATGCGGGAGATGGATGCCAGCGGGTTGATCGACTTTGCTGCCCACACCGTCAACCATCCCCCTGACCTACGGGTGCTAGACGATGCCCGCCTGCGGCGAGAGGTGTTTGACTGCAAGACCAAGCTGGAAGAGGAGCTGGGCCACCCCATCCACTACTTCGCCTATCCGGAAGGCAATCGGGACGAGCGGGTAAAGCAATACCTGGCCGAGGCGGGTTACTGGATGGCCTTTACAATGGATCCCGGCTTTACGGGACAGTCGCCCAACTTGCTGGAGGTACGGCGCTTTAACCAGTTTCGCATCACCGAGGCCATCATCGGCGCCCGCACCTTCACCCTCAGCCGCAGCCCCGACTACTGGCTGGATGTGACTCAGCCCCTGGCCCCGACCGATGAGGTCATTGACGGGGTGAGGATCCTCACCATCCGCGGCGGACGGGCAGCCACGGTGCACGCGGAGCGGCGCTACGAGGTGAGAACCTTGGCCCAGCGCTACCAGGCCGATGCCGGCATCAACGGCAGCTTCTTCTCCATTCCTTGGATCAACTCCGCCAGCAACGTCATGGTGGGACCGGTGATGGCCGCCAACCACAAGACGTTCATCCCCGGTCGCCCCGAAGACGACAAGGTGGTGCGCGGTCGCCCCCTGGTGCTGCTGGGCAGGGATCGGCTGCGCTTTGTGCCTTTTGATCCCGACACTATGACCCGGCTTGAGAACATCCGCCAGTTGATGCCGGATGTTACGGATCTGTTTGTGGCGGGCCTGTGGCTGGTTAAGGACGGCCATGCCCTCTCCCAGGCGGAGATCGATTCCTTCCGCCTCTCTAGCGCCGCCGAGTTTCGCCCCAGGGCTTTCTTTGGGGTGGACAACCAAGACCAGGTAGTGATCGGAGTTACCAAAACCCACGTCAACGCCGCCATCCTGGCCCGTCTTCTGCCCAAAAGTGGGATCCGCGAGGCGGTGCTGCTGGACTCCGGCTTTAGCACATCGCTAGTCTACCGGGGACAGATTTTGGCCACTGGCCATGCCGGCCCCAACCAGCCCAGCCGCCCTGTGCCCCATGCCATTCTGCTCTACGACCTGAACCGCCTATGGGC
>NZ_JANSHG010000040.1:0-16639 GCF_047461555.1 Synechococcus sp. WC101 | reverse complement strand
CCTCTGAATACAGAACGGCAAGCAGAGCTGCCCCCTGAGGTGGTGCGCACCAAGTATTTCGCCATGCCTCCCATGACAGTTCAGGAGGCGCTGCACCAGTTGGAGCTGGTGGATCATGATTTTTACGTGTTCCGCAACATCGAAAACGGCGAGATCAACGTCATCTATGTCCGCAAGCACGGCGGCTACGGGCTGATCCGCCCCCATCCCTAGAGGAGACCCTGCGGGCTTTCTTGTTTGCCTTAGGTCTCAGGGGCAGCGCCTGCTGGATCAGGTGGATGAGCTGCTTGAGATGGTGATGCAGCAGGAGATCCTGCCAGTTGCGAGGCGAGACCGATCCTTGGCTTGGCCAGCCCTAGGCAGCTTTGCCCTCCTCTTTAATTCCCGCCTTCTTCCAATCGTAAAAGCTGCCCTCACCCCCAGCCCCTCTCCCACAAGGGAGAGGGGAAAGTCAGGGATCGGCCAACTAGATGTTGGGGAGCCGTTTGCACCGTGGCTCCCCGACCAAGAGGGCCTCGAAGAAAAGAGAAGGGAGAGGGCTCTATTCTTCAGCGGCGGAGAGGCTCCCCAACGGCCAGCACCTGCTGCAGGAACTGATCCTGGTGCTGGCGCAAGACGCCCAGATCCGGGCCGTGGTTGAGTAAGACGAAACGGGTGCCATCCGGAAGCTGCCCCACCATCATCAGTCGGTTGGCGGCAGAGCCCACCTGGGCGATCGTGCCCGGGGGCAGAGCGCGGAGCTGCAAAGGGCTGTGGCCGACCCCGGCCACTGGCAGGACACGCCTGGGATCCCCGTCTGTGGCCTCAAGCAGATGTTCCCACAGATGGGCCAGGGCGCGGGGGGAGAGGTATAGCTCTTGCCCGCCTGGGCCAAGGCGAATTTCCAACTGGGCAGGGGCCAGTTTGGGATCCAGATGGGCAACCGGCTGAGCTACCAACCGCTGCTGCAGGTACTCCAGCAGGGCTGTTCTGCCTGCCAGCTCCGCCAACAGGGCTTCTGCCATGGCCCGATCGTTGCCGCCGTTGAGGATTTGTAGCAGGGATCCCAGGCGCAGCGAGGTGTAGCCGGCCAGGGAATGGATCTCCTCCGGCAGCTCCCTTAACGTTGACCCGGAGCCGCCGAGGGTCACAGGATAGGGCCCCTGGGGATCTCGGAGGAGCTCGGCAAGCCGGCGGGCGCTGGCCAGAGAGTCAGGCTGACCCAGCAAGCGGAAGGGGGGCACCACCTTCACCTCGCCGTCGATCTGGCGAATGCCGAGGTTGTGCAGGTGGCGGGCCAGCTCGGCCACATTGGCCTCCCGGAAATAGGGATCCCCGCCGCCCACCACGACCAAGTCTCCCGTCAAGCGCTGGCCGGAGCGGTGGCTGGTGGTGTAGAAGCGAGTTTGGAAGCGATACTCATAGCCCCACTTTTCCAGCGCCATCAGGCTGAGGGCCAATTGATCCAAAGCCCCCACCGGCAAAGGCCGATCCAGCAGGTGCTCCGCCAAGAGCTCGCCTTCGGCTGTCCAAAGCAGGATCCCCTGTTGAGAGAGCGCTCCCCCTTGGGCCGCCAATCCCTGCAAAAAACCGGACAAGGCCACGGCGTAGGGGGAATCCTGCCACTGCGACGATTGCCCACGGGGCCACCAGGGGGGAAGGCCGGGCGTGCCACTGGGGGAAGGCAGCGGCGGCGGCGGGGTGGGGATGGGGGGGAAGGGGTTTTGCGCCGCTGCTGTAACCTCAGCCTGGACACCCTGAGAGGGGGTTTCGGCACTGCTGCGGTTGTTCCAGCAGGCCCCCAGGGCCAGAGAACAAACCAACGGGATCCCTGCCCAGAGGAAACGGCGCTGGGAGCTCAACCCCTGTAGGATAGACAACATGCTGACCTCCCAAAAGACATTGGCAAAGAGAACGAGCTGGCAAAACTTGAAGCTACTCTAGTGCCATCTCAATGGCTCTGGCAAATTTTCCCCTTGCCCACTGCCCCTCTTTTGCCGAGGCGACCCCAGATGGGCAAATCGGCATTTTCTTCCTTCACACAGAAGAGCGGGATCCCTGTCACGCCAAGCTTAATTTGGGTCCTAGCTGATGCTAATTGGCGGGAGATTCGCCCCTCGCCCAACCCTCCACTGTAACTTTTGTTGTAAAGCCTGTAACGCTTTTGTAACGGATGATGAGCTGCTTTTGGCCGCTCTTTATAGAAGGTTAGAATGGAAGAATTTAAGCTCTAAGCATTCTCAGCCACCCATGGGGAACCCTCAGCGATGGCTCAGTTGGAGAAACAAGCCTTCCTGGAGCGATGGCGCGAGATTCTGGCCCCTTATTCCCTGGGCTATCGCCTTCGGCTGTTGTCGCAATTGGTGCGGCGGAAATTTCAGGCCTACCTGGAGCCCTTCGGCCTGACCGCTTCCCACTGGGTGGTGCTTTGCTGCCTCTGGGAAGAAGACGGGATCCCCACCTCCACTATCTGCGAGCGCCTGCAGCAGTTGGGGGGTACCATGACCGGTGTCTTGGACGGCATGGAGAAACGGGAGCTGATCCGGCGGCAGCGGGATCCCAAGGATCGGCGGATCTGGCGGGTTTACCTCACCCCTGCCGGAGAGAAGTTGAAAGAAATTTTGCCCCCTCTCATTTGGGAGTTGCGGGAGCAGACCTACGGCTGTCTCAGCTTAGAAGAACGGGCAACCCTGTCGCGGCTGGTGGATCGGCTGATTGCCCACTTGTCGGAGGAGTCGGAGGCCGCGGTGGTGGCAGAGCCGCACCATCGCTTGTCCTATTGACACTCCCACCCAGGGGATTCTTACGCAGCCCAAAATGGACTCGTAAAGGCGCTGTCAAGACGCCCCTAGACAGTCCTTTGAGGCATAACCTCAAAGTTCTGCTTACTTCGGACTGAAGTTCCTCCAGGTTAGTTATTGCCGCATCTATGGGTTGACGGTTGAGCTGATGGGGATCCCTGCTGTGTTGCTCCTAGACTGTTCTCCCTTAAGTCTTTCCTCGGCTGAGGCGCGGGAGAAATTGCTGTATTTGCTGGCCCAACTGGCCTACCGCGAGGGATCCTTTACCCTCACGTCTGGGCAGCAAAGCACTTACTACATCAACTGCAAGCCGGTTACCCTCCACCCCCAGGGAGCCTACCTGGTGGGATCCCTGCTGCATCGGCTACTGCCCCCTGAGACCGAGGCAGTTGCCGGCATGACCTTGGGGGCGGATCCCTTGGTCACAGCGGTGAGTTTGGCCTCTCTGCAGGCTGAGCCGGCCAACCTGGCGGCCCTGATTGTCCGCAAAGAGCCTAAGGGACATGGCACCCAGGCCTGGATCGAGGGGCCGGAGTTGCCGGCGGGCAGCCGGGTTTGGATCTTGGAGGATGTGGTGACCACCGGCGGCTCGGCTCTCAAGGCTGTCGAGCGGGTGCGGGCAGCGGGCTATCGGGCAGAAGGAATCCTGGCTTTGGTGGATCGACTGGAAGGGGCAGAGGCCCGTTACCGCGAAATGGGGATCCCCTTTCGCCGCCTGTTTACCCTTGAAGAGGTGCGTGCCTGCCATCAGAGTCTCCGCCAGGGCTTGGTGGGCTGGCCGGTTTTGGGAGGTGAGGGGGGTTCCCAAGCCTGCTCTTGAGAGGCTCCCCATCTCTCCTCCGCTGCAAGAGCTGGCCAAGCCAAAAAGGCCGTTGGCGCTTTTGACCTTTGGTCTTGGTTTTGTCGATTGGTAGCTGTCATTGGGCTGTAGAAGTGACAGGATAGGCGGTGAAATAGGGCGAAAAGGGTTTAGCCATGCGCATGGGCAGACTCAGTGGCATCCTCTTGCACCCCACCTCGCTACCGGGGCCATTTGGCATCGGCGATCTGGGGCCGGCTGCCTACCGGTTTGTGGATTTTCTGGTGGAAAGCGGCCAGCGCCTCTGGCAGGTGCTGCCCCTTGGCCCCACCGGCTGGGGCAACTCCCCCTACATGAGCTTTTCTGCCATTGCCGGCAACCCACTGCTGATTAGCCCGGAGCTGCTGGTGAAAGCCGGCTGGCTGGAACCCAACGGCTGGCAGGATCTGCCCCAATGGCCAGCCATCCAGGCGGGGAATGCTGAGCGGGTGGACTACGAAACCGTGATCCCCTTCAAGCTGGGCTTGTTGCGCCGCGCCTGGGCCACCTTCAAAGACAAGGCCACCGCCGCCGACTGGGAAGCCTTTCAAGCTTACTGTGCTGCCGAGGCCGATTGGCTGCCGGACTACGCCCTGTTCATGGCCCTCAAAGAGGTGTATGGCGACCAGGAATGGACCCAATGGGATCCAGCCTTGGCACAACGGGATCCCCTGGCTTTGCAAGAGGCCCGTGACCGCCATGCCGATGCCATCACCCGGCAGATGTTTTGGCAGTATCTATTTGCCCAACAGTGGGGATCCCTAAGAGAGTACGCCCACCGGCATCAAGTGCAGCTCATCGGGGACATACCCATCTATGTCGCCCCCAACAGCGCCGATGTGTGGGCCAACCGGGAGCTGTTTCACCTGGATGAACAAGGACGGCCCTTGCAGGTAGCCGGCGTGCCCCCCGACTATTTCAGCCCCACCGGGCAGCGCTGGGGCAACCCCCTCTACAACTGGGAGGTGCTCAAGGCCCGCGGCTACGACTGGTGGATCCGGCGCATCCAGGCCATTCTCAAGCAGGTGGATTGCGTCCGCATCGACCACTTCCGCGGCTTCGAGAGCTACTGGGCCATCCCCGGCGCTGCGGAAACAGCGGTAGAAGGCGAGTGGCAAAAAGGGCCGGGGGCCGACTTCTTTCAGGCGCTGGCCGACAAGCTGGGAAAAATCCCGGTGATCGCCGAAGATCTGGGAGACATTACGCCGGAGGTGTTGCAACTGCGGGATCAATTTGGCCTGCCCGGCATGAAGGTGCTGCTCTTTGCCTTTGGCTCGGGGCCCGATAACCCCTATCTGCCTCACAGCTACGAGCGCAACTTCGTCGTCTACACCGGCACCCACGACAACAACACCGTGGTGGGCTGGTTTCATGACCCAGAACGCCCGGAGTGGGAAAAGCAAAACCTGTTGCGCTACCTGGGCTGCCAGGGATCCGACGGCATCCACTGGGATCTGATTCGCCTGGCCCTGGCTTCCGTGGCCGACCTGGCCATCATTCCCCTGCAAGATGTGATGGGCCTGGGGGCAGAGGCGCGCATGAACTTCCCCGGCAGGGCCGAGAACAACTGGGCCTGGCGCTACCGCGAGGAGATGCTGCGGCCGGAGCTGGCCCAGCGGCTGGCGGAGCTGAGCGTCACCTACGGGCGCATCTCTCCGCAAGAGTTGGAGCAACGGCGGGCAGCCCTGGCCCAAGAGCGGGCGGCTGGGTTCCCTGAAAGATTTTGAACCTCTTTTCTCAACGCCGTTCTTCGCTTGCCTCAGCAGAGACCTGTTCTCAAAGCCGCCAACAGCAGCAATTTGCCGGCACCAGGGATCCCAGCCAGATTCCAAACAAGAAGCCGGATCTCTAGTCCAGCGCTCGTGCCTGGGCCAGGAACTCCGCCACCGTCAGGGATCCCAGGTCTTGGCCGTGGCGCTGCCGCACGCTCACTGTGCCAGTTGCCTGCTCTTTTTCCCCCACAATCAGCATGAAGGGAACCTTGGCCTTCTCGGCGTTGCGGATCTTTTTGGGCAGGCGGTCGCTGTCGGCATCGATGTGGACGCGGATCCCCTGTTCTCGCAACTGATCCCGCACCTGGGTGGCATAGCCCAGGTATTGGTCGGAAACGGGCAAGATGCGCACCTGTTCCGGCGCCAGCCAGAAGGGAAAATCCCCCGCGTATTCCTCGATGAGGATGCCGATGAGCCGCTCCAGCGAACCAAAGGGAGCGCGGTGGATCATTACCGGCCGCTGCCGGGATCCGTCCTCGGCCACATAGTACAAGTCAAAGCGCTGCGGGTTTTGGTAGTCTACCTGCACCGTGCCCAACTGCCACTCCCGATCCAGCGCGTCGCGGAAGATAAAGTCCAGCTTCGGCCCGTAGAAAGCCGCCTCTCCGATCCCTTCAAAATGCGGCATTGAAAGCTTCTCCACCGCGCGGCGAATGGCATTCTCGGCCATATCCCACTCTTCCGGGGATCCCAGATATTTATCGGATTTGGGATCGCGGAAGCTGAGGCGGGCGCGAAAATCTTTGAGTTTGAGCTTGTCGAAAACCACCAGAATGAGATCGACAACCTTGAGAAACTCTTCTTCCAACTGATCGGGACGAACGAACAAGTGGGCGTCGTCCACCGTAAAGCCGCGAACGCGGGTCAAGCCCCCCAATTCCCCCGATTGCTCGTAGCGATAGACGGTGCCGAACTCGGCATAGCGCAGCGGCAAATCGCGGTAGGATCTCAGCTCTGATTTATAGATTTGGATGTGAAAAGGACAGTTCATCGGCTTCATGACAAAGCCCTGTTCAGCGGCGCGCGCCTCCTCGCTCTCGGCCATCATGGGAAACATGTCTTCCCGGTACTTCTGCCAGTGGCCGGAGATCTTGAACAGATCCACGCGGGCAATGTGGGGCGTCACCACCGGCAGATAGCCCCGCTTGAGCTGCTCCTGCTTGAGAAAATCCTCTAGCACCCAGCGCAGAGTAGTTCCTTTGGGGGTCCAAAGGGGCAGGCCCGGCCCCACTTCATCGGCAAATATGAATAGGCCCAGCTCCTTGCCCAGCTTACGGTGATCCCGCCGCTTGGCCTCTTCCAGCCGCCGCTTGTATTCCTTGAGCTCCTCCGGCGTCTCCCAGGCGGTGCCGTAGATGCGCTGGAGCTGCGGCTTGGTCTCGTCCCCCCGCCAATAGGCGCCGGCCACGCTGAGCAGGTCAAAAGCTTTGGGGTTGATCTCCTTCGTGTTTTCCACGTGGGGGCCGGCACAGAGATCCCACCACTCATCCCCCAGATGGTAGATGGTGATCGGCTCGCCTTCGGGAATGCTATCTAAAATCTCCAGCTTGTAAGGTTCGCCGAGGGCCTCGATGCGGCGCCTGGCCTCCTCCCGGCTCACCTCCTCGCGGATCACCGGCAAGCCTTTCTTGATGATCGCCTGCATCTCTTTTTTGATGCGCTCCAGATCTTCCGGCGTGAAGGGCTCGGGATGGTCAAAGTCGTAGTAAAAGCCATAGTCGGTCGTCGGGCCGATGGTTACCTGGGCCTTGGGAAACAGCCTTTGCACCGCCATCGCCAGGACGTGAGAGGTGGTGTGGCGGATGCGCTCCAGCTTGGGAGATTCGTGGGTACGCAGCAGCTTGAGGGGGCTGTTGGCCTGTTGAGGGGATGCGGCTGGTTGAGACATCGGAACCCGCTTGGCGACAAAAATGACTCTGCAGTGCTTTTATCTTAGTCTGAGGCCAGAACAGCCGGGATCCCCAACGGGGACAACTCTCTGTTTAAGAAAGACCGTCGCCTTTAAACCCACAGCTCGGCCAAGAAAAAGGGGGGAAAGCACACAGTATTCTAGAAGTGTCGCAAAGTGTCGCAACCTCTGAATTCATTCATGGTCTCTTCGCTCGCCAACTTTGCCGAACGCTCTGCCGCCGCCTCTGAACCGAAACCGGCCCCCCTTTCTGAGTCTGGAGTTGCTCCGGTCATAGCCGCCATCGATGTGGGCAGCAACTCCCTGCACATGGTGGTGGTGCGCATTAACCCCAATATCCCCAGCTTCACCATCATCTCCCGCGAAAAAGCCACCGTCCGGCTGGGGGAATTCTGCAGCCAGACGGGCGCCCTTACCCCTGCTGCCATGGAACGGGCCCGGACGGCTCTGGAGCGGTTTTGCCGCATTGCCGAGAGCTTTCAGGTGCAGGATATCGTTGCCGTGGCCACCAGCGCTGTGCGCGAGGCCCCCAATGGGCCGGAGTTCTTGAAGCGGATCGAGCAGGAGCTGGGCCTGCGCATCGAGCTGATCTCCGGCCAGGAGGAGGCCCGCCGCATCTACCTGGGGGTGCTCTCGGCCATGGAGTTCCACAATCGGCTGCACGCGGTGGTGGATATCGGCGGTGGCTCGACCGAGCTGATTCTGGGCAACGGCCAAGAGCCGGAGTTTCTACGCAGCATCAAGGTGGGGGCGGTGCGCCTGACCCAAGCTTTTTTGCACCACGATCCGCCCACCTCCGCCGAGCTGCAGGCGCTGCGGCAACATGTCCGCGGCATGCTGGAAGCTCCCATTGAGCAGATGCGGCGCATCGTCGAAGCCTCCCAACAGCCGGGATCCCTGACCTTGGTGGGCACCTCCGGCACCATCGAGTGCTTGGCCCAGTTGGATGCCCGCCGTCGGCTGGGCGCTGCCCCCACTCGCCTGCAGGGGTATGAGTTCAGCCTGGAAGCCCTGCGGGCCTATGTCAAAGAGCTGCGCTCCCTCACCGTGGCCGAACGGCAAAAACTGCCCGGCTTTGGGGAAAGACGCGGGGAGATCATCCTGGCTGGGGCCGTCATCTTGGAGGAGGTGATGACCCTGCTGGGGGTGGAGCGGATCCAGTTTTGCGAACGGGCCCTGCGGGAAGGGCTGATCGTGGATTGGATGATCGGCCAGGGGCTCATTGAAGATCGGCTGCGCTACCACAGCTCGGTGCGGCGGCGTAGCGTCCTCAAGTTGGCAGAAAAATACCAAGTCGAGATCCCCTATGCCGAGCGGGTGGCAGAATTTGCCCTCAGCCTTTTCGATCAAACCCGTGGCATCTTGCACTCCTGGGGCTCCCGCGAGCGAGCTCTTCTCTGGGCGGCCGCCATGCTGCACAACTGCGGCCACTTCATCAGCCATGCCGCCCACCACAAGCACTCCTACTACCTGATCCGCCACGGGGAGCTGTTGGGCTTCAACGAGGAAGAGATAGAGGTGATCGCCAACCTGGCCCGCTACCACCGCAAGTCGCCCCCCAAGAAGAAGCACGAGAACTTTCAACGCCTCAGCAACGAGCGGGATCGCCAAGTTGTCCTCGAGCTCAGCCCCCTGCTGCGCATAGCCTGTGCTCTGGATCGCCGCCGCCTGCAGGCCATCCAAGCTCTCCACTGCCGTTTTCAGCTTCTGGGAGAAGGCCCCCGCTGCATGGAGCTGATTTTGGATCCCAGGCACCCCAACGACGACTGTGCCCTGGAGCTGTGGAGCTTGAACGAGAAGAAAAAGGTCTTCGAGCAACAGTTCAAGCTGCAGGTGATTCCCAAATTATCCACCCAGATCCAGCGCAGCGCGGATCCCTTTGAGGCAGCCGTCTAGCCAAGGGGCGTATAGTCGTTTCAAACAAGACGAAGACACTTTGCCGCCAACCCCCTCTACCCTCACCCCCGGCCCCTCTCCCAAAGGGAGAGGGGAGTTGGGGATAGTGCTCCGCACGGCCGGCGCGTCCGCGACAGCGTTGCGTAGCAATAACGACGCAGAGAAACGTTTCATTGCCATTTGAGATGGCTGTAACTACCAAGCTGCCGGTGAACGCCAATAGCTGGGCAAGCGGATCGTATTCCTTTAGCTACCGTTTGCACCAGCGGGATAAAGTTCTCGCGAGGCTGCACGGCAAGTTTTGCTCAGGGAGCGATGGTAATGGGCGAGGGGCTGGTTTGGGTGGCTCTTTGGCCGCCCCGCTCCAGGATCACCTCAACGAGGCCGTTGTTGACCGGCTGCATGTTGAAGGGCAGTTGCTGCTGGGTTTCGTAGAGGCCGGGCGCCACCTCCCGCATCTCCACCTCCGGCGTCACCCCGACGATGCGAAAAGCTGCCCGCCCCCCCGGATCCCCTCGCATCGTAACTTTGAGGATCTCGCCCATGCGCAGGTTGGTGCTGTTGGTGGTGACATTGAAAATCCGGGGCAGCCCAGCAGCGACAGGTGCGGAGACCGGCTGGATGGTGGAGCGGGTTCCCTTAGATCCATCGATTGCAAAAGGGAAGATCTCCCGGTGTTCCTGGCTGAGGCCATCCTTAGTGAGCACAATTCGCAAAACGGGGTTGCTGGCTTGGTGGGTGGGGGCCACCACGTAGGTGCCCTCGTAGTGGTGGGGTCGCACCTCCCGCATCGGCTGGTTCAGGGCCAAATTCCCCAAATCAAACTGGGCGATCCCCCCCGAGTCCCCCCAGATGGCAATGGTGAGAATATCCCCTTCCACCAGGTCGCGCTGGGGATCCAAGCGAATCGCCTCAATACGCGGATAGCGGTTGCCGACTGGAGCCAGAGGAGCAGGCTCAGGGGTGGCCGGTTGTGGCAGAGGGGATGGGGGCGGAAACACCGATTCCACCGGCGGGGGAGCGACATTGCCCAGGGCCAGTTGAGGGAGCCGCCGCTGAACGCGGGTCTCCCGTCCGTTGAGGCTCAGTTGGATACGAATATCGGGACTGAGGGCGCTGTCCTGAGGGCCAAGGGTGTAAACGGCGCGGTAATAGCCGGGCTGCACCTCCTGCATGGGCAAGCCCTGCACCAAGCTGCCGATATCCACGGTGGCCCTGCCGTTGGGAGTGGCCTGGGCCTCAACAGTCAGAGTTCCCCCTGGCGGCACCACTCCCGACTCAGGGGTAATCCGCGTTTGCAAGATTTCGGGTTGGACAGTCTTGGCCACCGGAGCAGGAGAGGGACGCAACTGCGCCACCGGAGCTGGCAAAGGCGGAAGCTGACCGCGATACACCAGCGCCTGGTGCAACAGCACCGCCCCCTCGGCTCGGCTGAGCACCCGATTGGGCCGCAGCCGGGCCGGATCCGGCACATTCACCAATAGCCCTGCTTCCCCTGCCATCGCCACAAAAGCCCGCCCCACCTCCGGCACCTCGGCAGCATCGGTGTACAGAGCCATCCAGCGCTCAATATCGTCCTGGTTGGGAGCAGGCAATTGCAGGGCCCGCACCAAAATAGCCAGGGCTTCCAGGTGGGTGAGATCTCCTTGCGGGCGAAACTCGTTGCCCTCGTACAGGCGCATCGCTCCCGCCTGCAGCACCGCTTGGGCCGTCCAATAGTCGGGGGTATTGGGCTCGAGATCCCGAATCTCTTGTACCTGGTTGGGGTTGGGGACGTAGCCGAAAAACTCCGTTAGCCACTGGGCCAATTCCAGACGAGTCAAGGTCGCCGACAGCGGCTCCTGGGTAAGCACCAGGTCCGTCTGGCGCTCCAGCGCTGCCACGTAGGCATCGGCCCAGGCCAGCGAGGCTTGCTGCTCGACCCCTTGCGACCAGGCCGGCAAGCTGAGGCTTGACCAGCCTAGCGTCCAACATAGGCCCAAGGCTAGGGGCCACGAGCACCGCATAGCTGTTACTCCTGTTCCGTTGACATCCCCTCAGAGCCAGCTTATCTCAAAGTTCCGCCGTGTCCTCAAGCCCTCGATGTCAGTCGCGATTGCGCCCTTTGGCAGTGGGATCCCCTACCCCAGGCGTTCCGGCTCACGCTGCCCTAGAGTTGAACTCAGAGGCTGTTAGGAGATCTTACCTATGCAAGGATGGGGCCTCGCTTGGCGGCAAACAGCTTGAGCAATTGTCTTGTAACTTGTAGCTGTGCATGCAACTCCTTATCATTGTGTTATAGACTCAAAGAGCCCTTTTGCCCCTAGTGCAGGGAGGAGTTTCATGGCTGGCAACACTGGAGAGCGACCTTTTGTCGATATTATTACCAGCGTCCGCTACTGGGTTATTCATGCCCTGACCATTCCCGCTTTGTTTTTGGCGGGTTGGCTTTTTGTCAGCACCGGCTTGGCTTATGATATCTTTGGCACCCCGCGCCCCAATGAGTATTTCACCGCAGAGCGGCAGGAGTTACCGATTGTCAGCGACCGCTTCAACGCTCTTGAGCAACTGGAAAAGTTAACTCGCTAGGAAAGAGCAGGGCCAGGCTGGCAACTCTTTAGTTGTTGCGATTTGTAAATCTATTTTGCGTTCCAAGATGCAGGATCTGGACTATGGCGACCAAATCTGTTAACAAACCTGACGAGCCTGTTTTCTACCCCGTTTTTACTGTCCGTTGGTTGGCGGTGCATACTTTGGCGATTCCAACCGTTTTCTTTTTGGGAGCTATTGCCGCAATGCAGTTTATTCAACGGTGAACCCCATGGCTGATCAACCTGAGAAGAATCCCAACACCCAGCCGGTAGAGCTAAACCGCACCTCCCTATACTTGGGCTTGCTGCTGGTGTTTGTGGTGGGGCTGTTGTTTTCCAGCTACTTTCTCAACTGAGACTTCACTTGTCTCTGGTCTTAAGTTGAGAAAAAGCTGCAGGGATCAATGTAGGCTTACCTTAGCCAGCCCTTGGTTCTCTTTGCAGACTACGGGTGCAACTTTTTAGACCTATCTTTTTCTTCTGGAGGCCAGTTGCTATGACTAGTCAGGCAAGGATCCCTCTGTGGATAGTGGCTGTGGTTGTCGGTTTGGGTGTGGTCACGGTGGTTGGGCTTTTCTTCTATGGCTCCTATACCGGTCTTGGAGCGCCCGTGTAGTTTAGACAAGTAGAGGAGGGCGAGGGGCAGTAATCTAGACAGACCCCTCGCTCTGTTTCGTTTCGGGGTATGCGGGTCAGCTAGAAACCGCGGGAGCTCCCCTGTACCCCCCTATATCCCCCCGCCCAGCCCCCCTGTATCCCCCCGTATACGGGGGGACTGGGGGGCCGGGGGCCGGGCCGGTCAGTGACGGGAGGAATGCGGTCTGTTGATGTATAGTTACAGCATGCCCCAAGTCTTGACTATCAAACTGTTCGCGCTAGCGGGACGGAGTCCTTAGGTATCGGAGTCGCAAGCCGCCAAGCTGGATGCGACTCTGGACGCCTTTGTGCAGGCCTTGAACTGGGTGAATGAGAACACACCAGAGAAGATAGTCAACGCCGTCAAGCTCCAATCTCTCTGCTAGCGCGAGATTCGTACCTGCTTTGGGCTATCCTGGCACAACAGGTATGCAGACGGGTGGCAGGGTCGCGTAAGGTTGCCCGGCAACAGAACTGTCCGGTCAAGGCCTTCAAGGCAGGCTTCATGACCTACGATGCCCGCATCTTTTCCTTCCGCGAGAACGACTGGACGGTGTCGCTGACCACCGTAGAGGGTCGGGAACGCTTTGAGTTGGCCATTGGCAACTATCAACGAGAGATGCTGGCCGGCACCAATCCCAAATCGGCCACGTTGGTCAAACGCAAAGAGGGTTCTCACTACATCCAGATTGGCGTCGAGCCAGACACCCCCAAGGCGATGGGGGTGGACTTGGGGAGGAGAGATATTGCCCATACCTCAGAGGAGGACAACTGGAATGGACAGCCGTTGAACCAGGTCAGAGACCACTCCTCCCGGCTGCGGGCGTCACTTCAACGCAAAGCCAGTCAGGGCACAAGATCTAGTCGGCGCAGATGCCGCCAACTCTTGCAACGGCTGTCTGGTCAGGAGAGACGCTTGCAAACCTGGGTCAATCCCTGCATCTCCAAAGCGATTGTGTCGAGGGCGCAGGCCACCCACAGTTTTATTGCCCTGGAAGACCTGAGTGGCATTAGGGAGCGCACCAACCGACAGCCGCGCAGTTAAGATAGAGCGGCGGCGGTCGAATAGTTGGGCGTTCTATCAACTGAAGCAGTTTGTGCAGTACAAGGCGCTGCGGGCCGGGATCCAGGTTGGGGTGGTGCCGCCTGCCTACAGCTCGCAGACCTGCCACCCGTGCCTGTGGATTGGGCAACGGGAAGGGAAGCATTTTCGTTGTGTGAACTCGGTCTGTGGCTGGAAAGGGGATGCAGATTTTAACGGTGCCAACGTGATTGCATTATTGGGGGCTGCTGTAAACCAGCCCCCCTACCTCCCCCCGTATACGGGGGGTTGGGGAGCGGTCGGAGCCCGGTAGTTTACACATCTCCCGTGAAGGGGAAGGGTGGCTTTGACACTCCCACCCAGGGGATTCTTACGCAGCCCAAAGTGGACTCGCGAAGGCGCTGTCAAGACGCCTCTAGACAGTCCTTTGAGGCATAACCTCAAAGTTCTGCTTACTTCGGACTTAAGTTCCTCCAGGTTAGTTATTGCCACGCGGGTTTTGCACCGCAGTAGGTTGTTTTCCTGGAGAAGCTCTGTACTAATAACAAAGAAGCAACTAAAGTGGCTCAAGGGCTTTTCCGCCGCGTACTCAAGTACGGGGCTACCAAGCTATCCTCTTGTGTAAGAGCAACGTGGCTACAGAGAAACGTGTTGAGCCAGCACAGCAGTCAGATGTTCTCTTTCTTGAAACAGACAGCGGCGCGAGCTGCTCTGGTCAGCTTCGGCTCAATTTTGCTGGCCGAAATGGGCGATAAAACCCAGTTGGCCACCCTGCTCCTCAGCGCCCACTCGCAAAATCTTGGGGTGATCTTCTGCGGAGCTGCTGCTGCCCTAATCAGCACCAGCTTCATTGGGGTATGGGCGGGGGCTTGGGTAGCGCGAGTCATCCCCCCCCGCTGGATCAAAACCTCGGCAGGCGTGGGGTTCCTCCTGATCGGCCTATCTCTGCTCTGGGGATCCCTGCCCATAGCTGGCTGAGCAGAGGTCTTCAGGATGGCTCCGGCAAAGCATGTTACGATTAAGGACGCCTCGCACTCCACCTGAGTGCCTCACTTTATGCCGGACAACCGGTCAGGAAGACCAGCATGGCCAAAAAACGCAACCTGAAGCGGGAAAAAGCCGAGCGCAACCGCGAGTATGCCAAGCAGTTTCAGAAAAGTCGTGCTCGCAATAGCCGCCGCTTCCGTTCTGTTCCTCGGGATCAGGAGGCCAGCGCTGGCGAAGAACAGCAGCCGTGATGGCAAGTTCGTCGAGAGGCTCTGTTGACCAACACCCTGACCGGAGCTAGCCCAGCAAAGCTGCTATTGTAGGCAGGGGTGGGCTGGAGCGGATAGCCATGAAGTACCGACGTATTCTGCTGAAGCTGAGCGGTGAAGCCCTGATGGGGGAACGTCCCTACGGGATTGACCCCGAGGTCTTGCAGTCCATTGCCAGTGAAGTAGCCTCGGTGGTGCGGGCGGGCGTGCAGGTGGCGATCGTGGTGGGAGGGGGCAATATCTGGCGCGGGCGCAAGGAAGCGGCTGCCCAGGGGATGGATCAAGCTTCTGCTGACTACGTGGGGATGTTGGCCACCGTCATCAACGCCTTAACCTTGCAAGATGCCATCGAGCGGGCCGGGATCCCGACGCGGGTGCAGACGGCCATTGCCATGCAGGAGGTGGCAGAGCCTTACATTCGTCGCCGCGCCATTCGTCACCTGGAAAAAGGGCGGGTGGTGATCTTTGGGGCAGGCTCTGGAAATCCCTTCTTCACCACCGACACGACTGCGGCCTTGCGGGCGGCGGAGATCGATGCCGAGGTGATCTTCAAAGCCACCAAGGTGGACGGGGTTTATGACGCGGATCCCAAGACCCATCCTCAGGCCCGCCGCTACGATGTCCTCAGCTACCAGGATGTGCTTACCCGCGATCTGCGGGTGATGGACAGCACTGCCATCGCCCTCTGCAAAGAAAATCAACTACCCATCGTGGTTTTCGACTTGACCACTCCCGGCAACATCTACCGGGTGGTGCAAGGGGAGCCCATCGGCACTTGGATTGGACAAACAACTCCCAAGAGCAATGGGATCCCTGCCCGCCTGGCCCAGGAGAGCGGATCCTAAGTGGGATAGGCCGAGGCTACACTGGGGGTGGCCCTAACTGACCGGTGACGGCCTGAAGATCTCTTCTGGCCACGCTAACCTGGCCAGAGGATGTGCTGTCGCGATGTGGAGGGGAAGGCGATGACCGATCACCGCGATCCCGCCTCGCCCGAAGGCCTGATCGCCCAAAGTGCTCCGCCCCGCTGCCGCCAACGCTGGGGTCGCCGTCTAGTGCAAGGCTTAGCTTTCCTGGTGGCCTTGGCCGTTGGATTTGGCTACTGGCGCTGGCAGACCTGGCTTCAGCCGCTGGGTGGCCCAGAGCCAATCCAGGTGGTGATCCAGCCGGGCAGCAGCAGCCGTTTAATCGGGAAACAACTGCACCAAGCGGGGGTGATCCGCTCTGCCTTGGCCTGGGAGCTGTGGAGCCGCACCTTTGGACGCGACTGGCTGTTTCAGGCAGGTACCTACGCTTTGGATCCCAACCAAGACATGCTATCCGTAGCCCGACAACTGCGGCAGGGCCGGATTCTGCAGCGGCGGCTGACCATCCCGGAGGGCTGGCGGATCGAGCAGATGGCGGCGGCCTTGGCGGAGCGCAACTGGTTGGCAGCCGATGTTTTCATCGCCACGGCCCGCGTGATCCCTCCCCTCGATTGGCTGCCCCCCAGCTTGAACTCCCTGGAAGGCTACCTCTTCCCCGACACCTATCTTTTTCCTGTCGAACAGGTGGAGGGATCCCTGCCGGATCAGCAAAAAGCCGAGATTGTCATCAACGCCATGCTGCAGCGGTTTGCCGCCGTGGCCCTACCCCTGTTTCGCCAGCACACTACTTCCCTCTCCTTGCATGAGTGGGTTACCTTGGCCAGCATTGTGGAGCGGGAGGCCGCCGTGCCGGAGGAGCGTGCCTTAATCGCGGGCGTCTTTTTGAACCGGCTCAAAAAGGGAATGCCCTTGGGAGCCGATCCGACGGTGGAATATGCCCTGAACATCCAGCAGACGCCAGATCGCCGCCTCACCCTTGCCGAGGTGCGTACCCCCTCCCCCTACAACACCTACCTCACCCCCGGCTTGCCCCCTGGCCCCATCGCCAGTCCGGGCTTGGCCAGCCTCAAAGCC
>NZ_JANSHG010000039.1:0-16713 GCF_047461555.1 Synechococcus sp. WC101 | reverse complement strand
TGCAAAACCCGCGCGGCAATAACTAACCTGGAGGAACTTAAGTCCGAAGTAAGCAGAACTTTGAGGTTATGCCTCAAGGGACTGTCTAGGGGCATCTTGACAGCGCCTTTGCGAGTCCATTTTGGGCTGCGTAAGAATCCCCTGGGTGGGAGTGTCAAAGAAGAGATCCCTTCCACCACCGCCCCAGGGATCTCCCTTTCTCCAGCTTGTTGGGGAAAATCCCTGGCTCCAGCCCTCTCCACTTAGCTCCCAAACACCCTGACAATGCGGCGCATGGCTTCTTCCACGTTGGCGCGGCTGTTAAAAGCCGACAGGCGCAGATAGCCCTCGCCGGCGCTGCCAAAGCCCGATCCGGGAGTTCCCACCACATGGCAGGTGTGCAGCAGCTTGTCGAAAAACTCCCAACTGCTCAGTCCTTCCGGGGCTTTTACCCAAACATAGGGAGCGTTGACGCCGCCGTAGGCTTGGATCCCCGCTGTGGCGAGCTGCTCGCGGATGATGCGGGCATTCTCCAGGTAAAACTGCACCAGAGCCCGCACCTGGACCTGCCCCGCCTCGGAATAGACGGCTTCTGCTCCCCGCTGCACAATGTAGGCCACGCCATTGAACTTGGTGGACTGGCGGCGATACCACAGGCTCCACAGATCCACCCAGGAGCCGTCGGCAGCCTGGCCCCGCAGCGACTTGGGCACCACGGTAAAGGCGCAGCGGGTGCCGGTAAAGCCAGCCGTTTTGGAAAAGGAGCGGAACTCGATGGCGCATTCCCTTGCCCCTGGGATCTCGTAGATGGAGTGGGGGATCCCAGGCTCGGTAATGTAGGCCTCGTAGGCGGCATCGAAGAGGATGAGCGAGTTGTGGGCGCGGGCATAGTCCACCCAGGCCTGCAAATGCTCCCGCGTGGCCACTGCGCCGGTGGGGTTGTTGGGAAAGCAGAGGTAGATGACATCCACCTTTTGCTGGGGCAAGCTGGCGGTGAAGTGGTTTTCTGCCGTCAGCGGCAGATAGACCAGGCCCTCGTATTCGCCCCGCTCGTTGGCCGGCCCCGTATGGCCGGCCATCACATTGGTGTCTACATAAACCGGGTAGACGGGATCCGTGATGGCAATGGTGTTGTCGTGGCCGAGAATATCCAGGATGTTGCCGCAGTCGCACTTGGAGCCGTCGGAGATGAAGATCTCAGAGGCGTCGATGTCGCAGCCGCGGGCCTGGAAATCGTGGCGGGCAATGGCCTGGCGCAGCCACTCGTAGCCCTGTTCCGGCCCATAGCCGCGGAAGGTGGCCCGCTCCCCCATCTCCTCCACGGCCCGGATCATGGCTGTTCGGCAGGCTTCCGGCAGCGGCTCGGTGACATCGCCAATGCCCATCTTGATGATCTGAGCTTCGGGATGGGCGGCGGCAAAGGCCTGCACCCGCCGGGCAATCTCGGGAAAGAGATAGCCAGCCTTCAGCTTGAGGAAGTGGTCGTTGATCCTGGCCATAGGAGTTCAGCGCTGCTGAGCAAAAAGGAGCGTCGGCCCTTTAGTGTAGCCGAAGCCGGCCCCAACCCGCCCTCCCGACTGCAGGGCAGAGCCAGCCCTAGCGCCCCAGGCTATCCAGGCTGAAGGCGCCCACCGGCGAGGTTAGGTGAAACTCTCCCCGTTCTTGGGTCAGGCCCACCGGGCGGCTGGGAAAGGCCACCAGGATCCCTTCCAGGCGCAGGGACTCTGCCAGCGGATCGTAGGCCAGGCGCAGCTCGAAATCCCGCAGGTCGCGGCGCACCTCAATGCGGCGGATCCCTGCCTCCGTCAGGCCCAGGCGGAGCCGCCAGTGGTTTTGCCACTGCGTGCCGAGGGTGGCATCTAACTCCAGTCCATAGGTAGAGATCTGACCTAGCCGCGGATCGTAAACCGCCTGCAGCGCATAGCTGATCCCCGGCTCATACACATCCAGGCCAGAGCGTTGATCCCGGTTAAATGTGGTGCTGCTGCGTCCCCGATACTCCAGACGAACGGGTTGGAGCTGTCCCTGGTTCAGGTCGTAGGCCGTCTGCAACTGAATGTTGAACAGATCAGGGGCAGTGCTCCAGGTGAAGTTGGCGTTGAGGGTATCCCACTTCTGGGTGATGAAGTCGTAGCCAAGGCTGGTGTCCAGGCGCACCAGGTTTTTCACCTCTGCCTGCAGCTCCTGCAAGTTGCGGGAGGCAATCGCTGCCAAATCCTCCGGGGTATCGTCGGGGAAGGTCAGGGCTATCGGCAGCTCGCCGGGCAGGTCATCTTCAAAGGCAATGTAGCCTGGGGGCACATCGGGTAGAGGATCGCGGGGCGTAAAGAAGCTGATGTTGGCATTGATGCGATCCACATCTTTAGGGCTGGTGGAGAGGGTTTGGAAGGGCACAGAATTGTTGCCGTAGAAGGTGCGGCTGTAGCGCAGGTCGATGGTATTCCAGTCGGCAGGTCTGAGACTGAGGCGAGGGTTGAGGCTGACGGTAGACTCCTGGTCAGGAGTGGAGTAGAGGACTTGGGTGTAATCGATAGAACCCGGCATGAAGGTGATCCAGGGAGCCGGTTGAATATCGTTGAACTGGAGGCTGGAGCGCAGCTCGTAGCGATTGAAAAAGTGGAGACCTGCCCCCACCTCTTGATCCGGCTGTTGCTCTTGAGTCAGGGTGAGGGCGCTGCTGAGGGCAATATCGGGCGTGATGCGAATGAGGTCGGGGTTAAAGGCCAGCTCGAAGTTGCGACGCGGCTCGGTGTCGCCGTTGGAGCTGCTGTAGGCGCGGTAGGCCAGGCGATAGGTGCCGCCCCAGCCGGGTGGGGTGAGTTGGGCACCCAGCGTCAGCCGCGCATCGGCAAAATCTGGCCCATCCTTGACGCTCACCCGCTGGTTGTAGTCCAGCCGCAGATCCGATTGCAGCCAAGGCACGCCCCCATAGCGCTGGAGGTGGCTGAGGGTGAGGGGAAAGCTATAGGTGCCGTTCTCCTGGGATCCGCTGCGGCTGATGTTGAGGGTGGTGGTGGAGAGATCCCCCTGAAAGGTGGCGTTGAGACGGAGATTGGCGTTGTCGTTGCGCCCGCCGGCAGGACGGTAGGTGTTGTCCAGGTTGAGGTTGAGCTGTCCCCGCAGTTGGCCTTCTTGGCCGAGGATGTTGGCGGCGTAGAAGTCGAAGTTGTGGTCGAGGCGGAGGCGGCTGGAAAAGCGCCGCTGGTCGGCCTCGGTTACCAGGTAAAACTGGGCCCGCCCGTAGTTGACGCTGTCGGGGATGGGGAGGATGTAGTCGTGCAGAAAGCCGATGCCCAGGCCTTTCTTCTGCAGGACATCTAGCCGCAGGCCGCCGAAGTTGTACTCGTCGAAGCGGTAGGCCCAACTGGACTTGACAAACACCCCTTCCGCCTCGCTGCGTCCCGGCAGCACCCACTGGTGATCCCGCAGGCTGTAGATAAAAAGGGGCAAGTAGGCAACCTGCAGTCCCGCCCGCAGATCGCCCTCTGGGGTGAGCTCGCCGCCGGCAAAGACGCGGGCGTCGTAAACGATGACCCGGTTATCGGGAAACACTTCCACCCGATCCCCTTGTACGTAGTGGGTAATGGGCGGCTCCGGCGAGGTGGTGACGGTGGCCCTCTCGAAAAAGATCTGATCCCCCAACAGGGCGGTGGTCTCTTGGCTGCGCACAAAAACCTTGGTGCCCGGCTCCTCCCCCGGCAAGATCACCAGCGAGCTTTCAAATTGAGCGCTGCGACCGGGGATGTCCAGATCCAGGTTGCGCCCCTCAATTTGCCGGATGCCGCGCCCCTGGGGTCCAGGGGGCTGTTCCATCCGGAAGGGGCCGTCGCTGCGCAGGCGCCGTTCCCGTCGGTAAAACAACAGCCGCTCGCCGCTGATGCGGGTGCCGTCGGCCAACTGGATCTGGGCGTTCCCCTCGGCAATGCCCAGGTCTTGCTCGGCAAGGTAGCTGAGCACATCCCCACTGACGTTGATCTGAGCCGGGTCGAGGGGGATCTGGGCGGTGGCGGTGGCCGCCAGCTGCTGGCGAATCTGGGATCCCTGGCTGGCAGGCGGAGCGGCTTCTGGGCCGGTGGCGGGATCGCCCAGATCTCGCAACAGGGGGAACCGCTCCAACAACTGAGGAGCAAGGAGGGATCCGGCAGTGGGGGTGAATGCCTCAGTTCCGGTTTGAGCTGCCCTCTGAGTGCCGGTGGAAGAAGGGGCGCCGCCCCAATTCCAGTTCCCGCCGGCTTGCGGGATCCAGGTCGGGACTTGCTGCGCCACCGCTTCCGAACCAGGCCTCTCTTGCCCTTGAGCAGCGGCCAGGCTCTCGACGGTGGACCCTGGGGGGGGAACAGGCAAGCGCCTCGCTTCGTTGGGGTGCTGCCCAGGTTGCTCTTCTACCTGCAAGTCAGCAGCTTGGGAAGTTGCAGGCTGGGAGGAGCGAAGGGAGTCCAGAGTAGGAACAGCTGCCGTGGGCGTTGTCGATGAAGCAGACCGGGAGGACGGTGTTGCCTGAGCTTGGGCCTGCTGCGCCTGCCGCCGTGCATGGGCCGCCGCCCCTTCGGCCAAGAGCGGCTGCAGCCGCTGCCGGTTTAGCTCTTCCGGTGTGAGCGCTTTTTCGGGAGGGGATCCTTCAACAGGGGCCGAGGCGGGAAGAGGGGGAACGGAGGGAGCCGCTGTTGCTGCCAGGCGCGAGGAGGATTGGGCCTCGGCCAAGGTGATGGGATCCCCTAACAGGCTGGCGCCGGTGGGAGCAACCGGCTCTGAGCCAGGATCGCGGCTCCGCTGGGCCGCCCAAAAGCGCTGATAGCCCTCCAGATTGGTGGGCAGGGGATCCAACTGGGCAAAGACGGCCTCCCCCATCCCCAACCACAAGGAGCTGCCCCAGCACAGGGCCAACCATTTTGCCCAAGGGCTGAAGCCCTGCGGGAAGTTGCCGGATCTCACCGTAAAAACCGCCACAGTAGAGAGAAGCCCACCCCACCGAAAATCATATTCGGCAACCAGGCGGCCAGCCAGGGATCGATATGCTCAACTCGGCCCATCGCACGTCCCAGGCTCATCAGTACATAGTAAATAAACACCAGGACAATCGCCAGCGCCACACTGCCGTAGCGGCCGGTCTGGCGCACCGTCTGCAGGCCCAAGGGCGCAGCCACCAAAATGGCAAAAAAGCTGGCCAAGGGAATGGCGAACTTGAGGTGGTACTCCGTCAGGCAGCGGGCCACATCAGCAGAAGGACGTTGCTCCGCTCGATATCGCTGGCACTGCTCCCACAGCTCTGCCGCCCGTTGCTCCTGGGGCACCTTCTCGGCGTACACCAGGCCCACCAACTTGTTGACGATGTTCAGCTCCATCTCCGCCACCTGGCCCTCGTAGTAGGTGCGCCCCCGCTCGTCGTAGCGACGGATCACCACGTCTTGCAGGTGCCAGGCTTGGCCCACCTGCTGCGCCGTTTGGGCCGAGATCACCTGTGGGTAGCGCAGGTGGCCGGTCTCGGCCTTGCGATCCAAAATCAGCAGATCGTGCATCCAGCCGGTCTTCGGGTCGATGGATCCCACATGAAACCAGAGGTCGTCGTCCACCCGCACAATTTCCTCCGAGTCAAACGGAAGGGCATCCTGGGCCAGGATGAGGTTGGTGTTCAGGGTTTTCACCTTTTGGTTGGTCTCTGGCACGATCACCTCGTTGGTCAACAGCGCCAGGCCGCTGACCAGCAGGCCGATGCAGAGCACCGGAATCAACACCTTGCGGTAGGGAATCCCGGCGGCCCGCAGGGCGGTGATCTCGCTGTCAGCTCCCATCCTGCCCAGAGTAAGTAGGGTGGCAAAGAGGCCGGCAATGGGGAAGGTGACCACCAAAATGGCGGGCAAGTTGAGGAGGAGAATGTGCAAAATTGTCAGGGGAGGGGCGCCTTTTTTCACCAGCAAATCGGCGTAGATAAAAAGCTGGTTGCCCAGCATCATCACCGTGCCCCCCGCCACCCCCAAAAAGAAGGGGCGGATCATCTCTTTGCAGAGATAAAACTCCAAAAAAAAGCCCCCCAACTTCAGGGATCCCCAAAAGCTCCCCGTCTGGGCAGAAGTTCGGCGCCGTTGACCCTTGGCCAGTGGGATGGTCATGTGGCTCTGTTACCTCAGGTGCACAAGCTCAGCCAGCTCTAGAGATCCAGACGACCCCCAGCTCCGCTGGGATCCCGTCAGAGGGCGTCGGTGATGCGGAATTGAAACATCCCCTGCTGCTGCTCGTCCCCTTCCACGGTGTACTCATCCCGCTCCAAGTTCAGGGTGACCAGCTTGCCGCTGAGGCGGTTGGCGCCCCGGCACATCTGATCCAGAGCATCGCGACCGGGCAGCGGTGCAGTGCTCTCGCGGGGAATCGGATTGAGCTCGCCGCGATCGCAGAGGAGGACGGGAGCCTGGTCGGCGGTGATCCTGAAAATCTGCCCTTGGTCGGAGTACTCGGCGCGATCCCCTTCGATGGCGCGGTTGGCCTGCACGATAACCACATTGCCGAAGAAGCGGGCATCGCCGCTGGCCTGATCGATCTCCACCCGGTCGGCGTAGATCACCGTCGGCTGGTCCACATCGGCCTGGGTCTGGGGGTTTTGCAGACGCCGCGCCAGCCAGTCCCCCTCGATCTGCTCGATCACCACCTCTCCCCGCAGCTCCACCTTCTCAGGGGTAATGGTGGCCTGGTTGGCCTTGGCCTTGCGCCCCCGCTGGATGAACTCGACAGCCTCGCTAAACTCCGAGGTGCCGGTACGAGAGTTATAAACCAGGCGGGCGGCCCGCACTTCCGTTTCGGCTTGGCGCAGCTCCTCCGTCAGGGATCCGCCGCCAGGAGCTGGGGTAGAGGTGGCCATCTGCCGGTAGAGGACGTTTTCTTCAAAAAAGAAGATCTTGTCGCGGTGGTTGCCCTCCAAGCGGGCGGAGGTGAGCACCCGCCCAGGCTCGCGCAGGGTAACCCCCCCCGTCAGCAGGCTTTGGGATTCGCGGCGGCGGTAGGTGCCCTGGGCCGACTGGATGATGGTTTCCCCCTGGCGGATTTCCAGGTTGCCTTCCCCGCGAGCAATTTGCGTGTTGCGGTCGTAGGTGAGGCGGTCGGCGACGATGGTGACCTCCTGATCCTGCTGGGCTGGGGTCGCCTGGGGATCAGCCTGGGCCAAGCGCAGATCCGCCAAGAGGGGATCCCGGCTGCCGACATCGGCCACCTCCTGCAACACCACGCCGCCGGAGAGAATGCTCTGGGCCTGTCGGCGCAGGTAGGTGCCCTGAGGGGCGCGAATCTCGAGGCCGCCTTCGCGAATGCGCAGGTTCCCTTTCCCTTCGGCCACCTGGTTGGCCCGGTCGTAGGTGAGCTGGTCAGCGGTGATGATGGTAGAAGTGGGATCCGCCCCAGCGCTGGTCGGGTCGCTCATGGGCGCGGCTGCTGGGCGTGAGGACTCCGAATCCAAGGGCAACACCGTTAGCTTGCCCTGCTGGGCGCTGAGGAGGGCAAATTGGAAGTTAAACGAGCCGGAGCGGCCCTCTAGGATCATTTCTTGCCCTTTGAGGGTGAAGGCCTCCGGCACCTCGATGCGCTCTTCGGGGGTGATTCGCAGAGCACGGGTCAGAAGCAGGCTGCCATCCTCGCTTCTCACCTCCACCCCCTCATCCAGATACAACGCGTCGGCGGTGGCGTCGTAGCGGGCACGCTTGGCCTGCCAAATCATCCGCTCGCTGCTGGCAAAAAAGGGATCCGGCACCTCTTCTTGGCGGTCGGCGCCATCTCCGTAGAAGTAGCCGTGCGCCCCCTGCTCAAACACCTGTTGCCCAGCTCTTAGCTCTACCTGGTCGGCGATGAGACGCCAACGCCGCTGGCCCCCCCGACGACCCAAGATATCTACCCTGCGGCTGACGGAAAGGGGCTGATCCGGGGGAAGGGGCTCCACCTTTACCTCTTCGATGTCGATGGACAAGGCCCAGGCAACCAGAGCAGCCAAGAGGCCGGTTCCCAAGAGCGCCACCCCCAGGTTGGAATTGAAAAATCGCCGCATCCTGTTCTCGCCGCTGCCTTACGTTGATCCCTAACCCGTGAGCCCCAGCGGGGCCAACACCGAAGCCGGCACACTAGGCTGTAGCTTATCGCAATTTGCGGGCCGCCTCGGCGGGATCCCGATCACCTCTAGGGTTCTGGCTTATCCCAGACGGCTGAGGATAAAGCCCAGCCCCAGAAACAGCCCCAGCCAAAAGTGGAGGCCGACGGCGATGAACTTAGAATGGCTGATCCGCTGCGGCTGGTCGTGATAGGCCCCCAGCAGGCGGGATAGCCGCACCGCAAAGGGGATCCCGGCAAAACCCAGCAACGTCCAAGCCGGAAAAGCCCCCAGCCCGACAAACAGCAGCAGCAGGCCAAAAATGCTGCCGCAGATCCAGGGGATGAGACGGGCGGAGCGCCGAGTGCCCAGGCGGGCCACCGGCGAGCGCTTGCCGGCAGCCAGATCGTCCTCCACCTGATGGAAATGGGAGCAAAACAAAATTAAGCTGGTGACCATCCCCACCACCAGTGAGGCCGCCAGGGCTGGCAGCGACCAGCTTTGGCTTTGGCTGTAGTGGGCGGCCAAAACCGCCAGCGGCCCGAAGCTCAAAAAACAGAGGAGCTCCCCCAGGCCGTAGTAGCCCAGGCGCAGGGGCGGCCCCTGGTAGGCGTAGCCCAGCCCGCAGGCCAGCAGCACCAATAGCAGCACCGTCGGATCCGATTGCCGCCAGCTCAGCCACAGGATCCCCGCCAGCCCCAAAGCCAAAAAGGCGTTGCCCACCCAAAACACCTGAACCGGCCTGCCCGTCAAGCTGACCAGCGAGTGGAGCTTGTTTTTGTCCACCCCCGTCTGGGCATCAAACACGTCGTTGCTGATGTTGACCCAAGCCAAAAGACAGATGGCGGCCCCCAGAAACACCGCCAAAACCCCCACATCCATCGCCCCTGACTGGGCGTAGGCGATGGCGGATCCCACCCAGATGGGCATGATCGCCACGCTGTACATGGGGGGCTTAAGGGCGGCCATCCACAACTGTCGCCGAGAGCGGCCCTCCCAAGTGCCCTTTTCCGCAAGCTGTACTGGGCTGGCCTTTGGACTCCTGCGCGTTCTCTTTGACGGTTCCGGCTGTGCGAGCATGTTGGATCTAGCTCTCTCTGGGTTCTGTGTTTGCTCTGTATTTGTTAGGTTAGGGGGCTTCTGTTCCCATCCCCAAGGATGCTAAGAAACCTTGCAATCCGTAAAGAAACGCCTGGGATCCGGCGCTGGCGAGCCTGAGCTGCCGGCTGCCCCCCTAATCTCATATCCTGAAACGCCTTTCTGCAGCTTCCCTTGCCGGTTGAGATGACGGTTGTCCTGTTTTCGGCCAAGGTAGGATTGTTCTCTTTTGCTTGCGCATGACTTCTTCTCTTTTCCCCTGGAAGGGTGGGTGCGGACGCACGAAATGGCCCAGAGCCTGGCCGCCCATTCACGCCTCTGCTGGGCCAGCAGAGGTGGAACACGCCTGGGATCCCCTGCTAGCGACCTGCCAAGAGATGGCGCGAGCGCGGGGGATCCCCCAGATTCTCAGCCTATCGCAGCCCATCTCAGGGCTAGATCCGCTGGCAGTGCTGACCCGGCAGTTGGGCTCGCTCCCCCCCAACCGCTCCTCTAGCTATTGCTATCTCTCCCACCAGGCGCAAGGGGAAAGGGTGCGGGTGCTGGGGTGGGGATCCCTGCGGCAGCTCGACCTTTCAGGAGAGGGGAGATTTCAGGCGGCACGGGCCTTTGTGCAAGCCCTACAGCCCCATGTCCACACCGCTCCTGGCAACCTAGAGTCCCCAAGCAGCCGTCAGGAGCGCCCTTTGTGCTTCTGCCGTTTTAGCTTTGCCCCCAGGAGCGGCGGGGGGGCAGCACTGGTCCTGCCGCGCTGGCAACTGTTGCAGGTGGGGGGGGAGCTGACGGTGGCGCGGCTTAACCTAGAAGTCGGCCCCGAAAGCGACCCGGCGGCCTTGGCTGGCCAGATTGCCGCTTTTTTTGCCCGCATGCAGCGTCTTTCCCAGGCTCCCTTGCCCGGTTGGGAGCTGCAGCCCCCTCTACCGGTAGCGGTAGCGGAAACACCTCTCTTGGCTCGCATTCAAAAAGCCCTGCAAGCGATTCAGGCGGGATCCCTGGAAAAAGTGGTGCTGGCAGAGGCTGTGGATCTGGCGTTGCCCTCCCCTCCCCCGATCCCTTCGCTGCTGGCCTATCTGGAGGCCCATCACCCCGATTGCAGCGTCTTCGCCTTTGCCCTGGAAAGCCAGAGGGATTTTCCTCCCCAGATCTTCTTGGGAGCCAGCCCAGAACGGCTACTGTCGGTGTGGCAGGGCCGGGTGCAGATCGATGCGCTGGCCGGCTCCGTCGCCCGCGGCGCCAACGGCCACCAGGATCGCATGTTGGCCGAGCAACTGCTCCGCAGCCCCAAAGACCGCCGCGAACACCAGTGGGTGGTGCGCTCGATCCAAGAGGCTCTGGGCCGGCTGGGGATGGAGCCCCGGATCTCCCCTCAGCCACGGCTGCGCCGTTTGGCCAACATCCAGCATCTGCAAACGGTGATCGAGGCCGAACTCCCTACGGAGGTGCATCTGTTCGACCTGTTGGCCCAGCTCCACCCCACCGCAGCGGTGGGAGGCTATCCGCAGCAGGCGGCGCTGCAGTGGCTGGAGCAGTGGGAGCCCTTTGACCGCTCGAGCTATGCCGCCCCGCTGGGCTGGGTGGACTTGCAGGGCAATGGCGAGTTGGTGGTTGGGATCCGCTCAGCTTTGATCGCGGGGAAGCGGGCCCGCCTGTATGCCGGCGCCGGCATCGTGGCCGATTCCAACCCCGCCCAGGAGCTGGCCGAGATCCGCCTCAAGTTGCATTCTCTGGCCCAGGCGCTGGCCTTGCAGCCCTTGCCCGACTAGATCCTCTCGATCCGGCAGGGGAGAGAGCTGCTCCAACTGCTTCGCAAACGGTTACAGTTAAGAAGCTGGCCCTTCCGTTGGCCTCGACTGCTCGGCAGCATGGTGACCCTGAATCCCACCCATTCCTCTCGTACGGCCGGATCCCGCGCGCAAGTGGGGCTCTGGCCCGGCCTGATCCAGCACTACCGGGACTGGCTCCCCGTCAGCTCCAGCACCCCCGTAGTGACGCTGCATGAGGGCAATACTCCTTTGATCCCCTCTCCCGCGCTGAGCCAACGGCTGGGGCGAGACTGCCAGGTTTACCTGAAGCTGGAGGGCCTCAACCCCACCGGCAGCTTCAAGGATCGGGGCATGACCATGGCAGTGTCCAAAGCCAAAGAGGCGGGGGCGGAAGCGGTCATCTGCGCCAGCACCGGCAACACGTCGGCAGCAGCCGCTGCCTATGCGGCCAAAGGGGGCCTGCGGGCCTACGTGCTGATCCCAGATGGCTACGTGGCCAAGGGCAAGCTGGCCCAGACCCTGATGTACGGGGCCGAGATCATCGCCATCCAGGGCAACTTCGACCAGGCGCTGGCTATGGTGCGGCAACTGGCGGAAGCTTACCCAGTGGCCCTGGTCAATTCTGTCAACCGCTTTCGGCTGGAGGGGCAGAAGACCGCCGCCTTCGAGGTGGTGGATGCCTTGGGGGATGCCCCCGACTGGCTCTGTATCCCCGTGGGCAATGCCGGCAACATCACCGCCTACTGGATGGGGTTTTGTCAGTACCATCAGCAGGGCAAGGCTAGCCGCCGCCCGCGTCTCTACGGCTTTGAGGCTGCCGGCGCCGCTCCCATCGTTCTGGGCCGGGTGGTGGAACACCCGGAAACGGTGGCTACGGCCATCCGCATCGGCAACCCTGCCAGTTGGGTGAAGGCCAAGGCGGCAGTCCAGGCCAGCGGTGGCCGGGTGGATAGTGTAACCGACGAGGAGATCCTGGCCGCCTATCGTCTGCTGGCGGCGGAGGAAGGGATCTTCTGCGAGCCGGCCAGTGCCGCTGCAGTGGCTGGATTGCTGAAATGGCGGGATCAGGTGCCTGCCGGCGCCCAGGTGGTGTGCGTGCTCACCGGCAACGGCCTTAAGGATCCCGACACGGCCGCCCAACAGGGATCCGCCGCCATCCACACAGGAGTAGCCCCCGATTTGGCTGCTGTAGCCCGCCTGATGGGCTTTTAGCGCCGCTGGTCGTGGTTGTGCCACCTGGTAGTACCCCTGGATAAATGGGGTGCTGGCTCAAGTTGGCGACGAAGCCGAGAGGCGTCTCCTTCTCAGGTGGGCTACCTGGTAATTGCCGCCAGCGCCCGTAGAGGAGCCTTGGCTGAATTGGGAAGAGCTAGAGGACTTTTGGCAGTTGGTGGACAAGCTGCAACTGCCTGCGGAAGTGGTGAGACAGGTTTCTCAAGAAGTGGCAGCCGAGCTGGGGGATCCCGGCGTTCCCCCCCTGGAAGTCCTGGTGCAGGGGTTTACTCGTCACTGCGGCTAGAAGGCTGCGCGGGCGACTGATAGTTGCGGATGGCTCGCCTGACCAAAGTGAGAAAGGCATAGGCCCGTTGATCGTTGGGATCCAAGCGCATCACGGTTTGAAAAGCCGCTTCGGCCTGCCGCAGGACCTCGAGATCGAGTTGTCCATCCACCTCTGCTTCCAGTTGAGCCTTTTGCAACAGCAAGGCTCCCCGGTTGTAGTGGGCTGCAACATGGGTGGGATCTGCCGCCAACACGGCCTCCAGCTCGGCCAGTGCCGGATCCAGATAGCCACTCATGCCCAGCACCCAGGCCAGCTTGTAGCGAGCTTCGGTGTGCGCGGGATCCTCGGCAACTGCCCGGCGAAAGGCCTGGATGGCAGCCGGAAAATCGCCTGCCTGAACCGCCGCAATGCCTTCTTGGTAACTGTCGCCGGCCATAGGCAAGGTTGGGCTCGAGTCGAGGGATCCCCAATCTGCAGCTTAGCCCTTTCCAGACAGGATCTCCCAGTTTTCTCAGCGCCTTTTCCCCCCTGGGCCTGCCATCTGCGGCAGGGGAAACTGCATCAGCAGGAGATCTGAGACTGCGCGAAGCCTGCTCCGGTCGAACTCTGCCCCTTCCTAGGATGAACATAGCCACTGATTGTCAGGTGTGAACTATGAACGCCAAACTGGTCTTCCTGCCGCTGGCTTTGGGGCTGTCGATGGCTCCGGCCACCGCCGTTTTCCCGCAGACCCTGGGCCTCTACCCCCCGCTGCAAAGGCTACAACTGGCCGACAATCGGCTGGAAACCGGCACCCGCTCCATCATCGTCAACCCAGTGCCTTCCAACTTGCAGGTCAACCTGGAGCTGGATCGGCGCGGCTCTAACCCCATCTACCGGCCCGGCGAGCCGATTGCCATTACCGTGAGCACCAATCGCGACGCTTACGTCTACCTCTTCAGCATCCAAGCCGATGGCCGCACCCATTTGATTTTGCCCAACCGCTTCTCGGGTGGAAACGAGTTTTTGCGGGCCGGCGAAGCGCGCACCTTCCCGCCCCCTGGCGCCCGCTACCGCCTGACCATCGCCCCGCCCTTTGGCCAAGCCCAAGTATTGGCGGTGGCCTCCCTCCGTCCCCTCAACTTCCAGGAGATTGCCTCTTTTGAGCAGGGTGGCTCCTTTGCCAATGTACGGGTACGGGGATCCCAACTGGGCGATGCCATCGCCCGCGCCATCGTCGTCGAGGAGATCCCTGCCACCGAGTGGGTGACCACCACTCGCTTCTATCGGGTTGCACCGTGGTGACCCCGGCAATGGAGATCCCAGACCCGCCCTAATCCCAGAGTCTGGAACCGACAGCCAAGCAGGCTTGTCTTGCCGCTGCCGGCCTAGACCGAGCCGAAGCTGAGGCCTAGGAGAAGAACAGCCGCCAAGCTCACCACCAGCATTAGACCAGCAGGCAGAAATTGCCCGGTTTTGCGGTAGCGCAGGGCAAAGAGAAGGGATCCCAGCACCGCCGTCCCCAAGCCCAGACCCAGCCCCCAGCGGGGATCTGTTCCCAGTAGCCCGTAGCTGACGCCGCTGAGGGCGGCCCCCACCAGGCCGCTAATTAACGACTTGGAGCTTCTGCCTTTCACATAGCCGACGACCCCGCCTAGCAAAAGCAGCGCTCCATAGACGAGCAAAGTCATCTGTGCGGCCATCATGGCTGGGAAAAACCCCCCTAGCTCGGTCTAGTCGACAACAATTTCACGAATCAAGGGCAGGCGGATGCTGATGTAGCGGTTGAGAATTGAGGCATCGACGTTGCTGAGGGCATGTTTTTTTTGGCAAGCACTCAGAAGCAGATTCACCAAGTCATCGTCGCGCTGATTGAGCCAATCTGGCCTGCCGATCTCGCTGACCAAAGACCAGAACTGGCGTACCATTTCAGGGGTCATGGCATCCATTGTGTAGGGTAAGGGCTGAACTGCGAAAGTGCAAGAGAAAGAGGGGTCTAGGCCATCGATCCCATTCTAGGGAAAACGCCCTGTCCATGAAGGCAACATTTCAGCTCCGTCACAACTTAGGATAAGATGTCATGCTTTCCCATAAACCTCAGCAAACCCCAACCAACCCTGCTTCAGAAGGCTCTGAACCAGAAGCTTCCAGCGCTAATAAAATAAAGCAATAATGACTCTTGCCCAATCTCGACATCGGCATCAAAAGGCTTACAGGCAGACCGGCCAAAACTTCTCAGGGAAGGCGCAGAAGCTTGGCAGGCCTGGACGCTAGTGCAGGGCGTACTGCAACCCATAGGCTCCTTCTTCTCCTGGTTTGTGGGTGTTGGCCCGGAGGGTGTAGGTGCCGCTGCGAGGCAAAAAGGCAATTATCAGGGCATCGCTGCCGCCGCCTTGGTCGTCATCCCAAGCCATCACCTCTCCCTCCGGGTCCAACAGTTGCAAAAAGGCATCGAAATCAGAGCTGGCCATCGAAGCGAGTAGGATCTGGCCGGCCCGGGCAGCGATGGGGTGTTCTTCCATCCAACTGCCGTCTTCAGGGTGTTGGGCGGATCCCTTCTGCAGACGGCCCGACACCGTTTGCTGCCAATCGACCTGGGCCAGCCGGTAGGTCAGCCGGTAGGTGCCAGTGGATGCCGGCTTGAAGCTTGTGGCCCGCAAGGTGTAGGTGCCTTCCTGCAGCAGCCGCACCGCCAAGAGGGCATTAACATCTGGGCCGGAGTCGTCGTCAAAGCCGATTACCCGCCCTTGGCCGTCCACCAGCTCCAGGTAAGGGTCAAAGTCTTCGCTCTCCAGGGCGGCGATCAGGATCTGGCCCGCCTCGGCGGCCACAGGGATCCCATCCCAGTAGCTGCCGTACTGGGGGCTGACCTCGTCCCCCCCTTCAAGAGTTCCTGTCAGGGTTTGGCTGCCTCTCCACAGGGGAGAGGGAGTCAAGGCGGCTCCCACTTGTGTGCTCCCCTCTCCCACGGGGTTCAACAGCCGACAGCCGCTGGCCAACCCCAAAGCCACCCAAGCAAGGGCCAAACGGGATCCCCAACCGAGGAAAAACCCAGAACTAGAACATAAGCTCGACATCCAATCGACGAGGATCCGTCTAGAGGGAATGGAGACCACAGACTCAATTCTACTCCTTGGGCGGAGCCCGGCCAGGGACGGCAATTTACAGAGCATCCCAAGCTTGCAAGACGGCCTCTAGGGCCAACCGCCCGTGGCTGAGATGGGTCCCCCCCTGTAAGTAGACGATGTAGGGCTCGCGCATTGGCCCATCGGCGGAGAGCTCGGCGCTGCTGCCGGCAACAAAAGTGCCCGCCGCCATCACCACCGGGTCGGCATAGCCGGGCATCACTTCTGGGATCGGGGTGAGGTAGGAATCCACTGGCGAGCTGCTTTGGATAGCGCGGCAAAAGGCCTGCAACTTCTGCGGGGATCCCAGTTGAATGGCCTGGATGATGTCGGTGCGGGACACCTGGGGTGACGGGGAAACAGGATAGCCCAGATCGTGGAACACCTGGGCGGCCAGATGGGCGATCTTGACCGCTTCGGCCACCATCTGTGGAGCCAAAAACAGCCCCTGGAACAGCAGGCGATTGAGATCGAAAGTTGCTCCCCCTTCCGAGCCGATCCCTGGCGCTGTCAGCCGGCAGGCAGCCTGCTCCACCAGCTCGGCCCGCCCCGCCACATAGCCCCCCGCCGGGGCCAGGGTGCCGCCTGGATTTTTGATTAGGGATCCAGCAATCAAATCTGCGCCCACGTGGGTGGGCTCTTGGGTTTCCACAAACTCGCCATAGCAGTTATCGACCAAGACCACCACCTCCGGGTTTTGTGCCTTGACGATCTGGATCATCTCGGCAATCTGGGCGATGGAAAAGCTGGGACGCCAGTCATAGCCACAGGAGCGCTGGATGTGAACCAGGCGGGTTTGCGGTTTGAGGGCCGTTTTCAGGGCCTGCCAATCGACATCTCCTTCCCGCAGATCCAACTGACGATAGGTAACGCCGAACTCCCGCAGGGATCCCCGCCCCGATCCCCGCAGGCCGATCACCTCCTCCAGAGTGTCGTAGGGGGGGCCGGTGATGGCCAACAGCTCATCCCCCGGCCGCAGCACGCCAAACAGGGCACAGGCAATGGCATGGGTGCCAGACACCATTTGCAGCCGCACCAGCGCCGCCTCACAGCCCATGATCTGGGCAAACACCCGATCCAAAACCTCTCGTCCCCGGTCGTCGTGACCATAGCCCGATACGCCGGCAAAGTGATGGGATCCCACCTGCTGGTCGCGGAAGGCCTGCAGCACCCGCGCCAGGTTCTCCCTAAGGACCCTATCTATCG